>JANMSY010000434.1:0-5044 GCA_031389865.1 Anaerolineales bacterium
GAACTTTACTGATATTCGAGGAGTGAGTAATGGAACGTAAAACACAGACAGGTTATCTGGTGCTTGCCGATATCTCCGGCTACACATCCTTTGTGGCAAAAACAGAGATCGAACATGCCGGGCTGGCACTCTCCTACCTGCTGGAGACCATCGTGGAAAAGCTGGACGATCTGCTGACCATTTCGAAGCTGGAGGGTGATGCCGTCTTCGCCTATGCGGAGGAGAGCAAGCTGAAGGACTGCAAATTACTGCTGGAGCTGGTGGATCATACCTATCTGGCGTTTCGAGACAAGGCATTGACGTTATATGACCAGGAAACATGCCCATGCCGGGCCTGTAAGGCGCTCCCGACGTTGGATCTAAAATTCATCGTACACCATGGCGAGTTTGTCATCCAACAGGTGGCGGGAATTCACGACCTGCTGGGAACAGATGTCAACCTCATCCACAGGCTCCTGAAGAATCACGTTGCTGAATCCACGGGCTGGGTCGGGTACGCGCTATTCACAGATCAGGCTCTGGAACACATGCAATGCAGCAGGGACAATTATTTCAAACGATGTGAATCCTATGAACACCTGGGGGATGTTGACATCTACTGCATGGATATGCATGTCCGTTATGAGGAATGGAAGGCTTCCTGATGTAGGATGCTCAACGGCTTTGTTGCATGATCTGCCTCTGACTGCCAGCAGGCGGGGCTTTAAAAACGTTTCTGTACAGCCGGTTGGGAACAGGACTCAAAAGAAACCTCGCCTCACGGCGGGTTTTTAGTTTTGACCTCACCCCTGCACCTCTCCCAAAGGAGAGCGATTATTTGCAATTCGGGGAAATTCACTTATACTTTTATTAATTCATTGCAGAGGAGTCACCTTTGTTCAACGTTAGAGAAGCTCCATGGAAAGTCATTCTTGTCTATCTATTGGTTAGCCTGTGCATGACCACGCTGATCAACCTGGTGCTGTTTCCCAGTTCGCTTTTTCATCCCATCGCGAGGGCCACCGGCGGCCTGATCGACAGCACCCTGCAAGCCAACCTGCTCAACATTTTGGTCTTTAGTCTCATCATCTTTGGCTGGGGCGGACTACGTCCATCGGACGTGGGACTGCAATGGAGCAAACTTGCACAGGGTCTGTCTCTGACCGCGTTGCTGTGGCTGACAACGCAGGCAATTGTCCTGCTTATCAATTGGATTAACGGGGATATCCACCTCGATCCCATGTGGAACGAGCGCGGCGTGACAGCCATGCTTGGCGGTCTGATCGCTCAACTGTGTGGCAATGCCTTCTTTGAAGAGATGGAATTTCGCGGGTTCTATTTAGGTCAGTTCTATCTTAAGATGGGAACACAGAATGAAAAGCATCGACTGAACTTGTCCGTACTTGCCATGCTTGCCCTGTTCGTCCTATCTCATATTCCCAACCGCATTTTTTCAGGATACACAATGGCAGACATCCCCCTGGATTTTGCGCTACTTTTTACCTGGGGTCTGTTCTTTACAGCCATTTATTTGATATCCGAAAATCTATTTCTCGCCATCGGTGTCCATGCCCTGGTGAACAAACCGACCCTGATCACCGAAGCCACCTTCCCTGCGGCGGCACTTGTTGGGGTTCTAGCGTTGCTATTACTTATTATCATATGGGCACTGAAGCGCAGATCCGTGCGAACAAATTCATTTCGTACAGGGGGTTTTGATTTCAATTAAAATATCAAATACCTGAAAGTGATTGTTACCCGCCCGATCGGGCCGAAGGGTCCTCCTCTGCGTCTGGTCAAAGCCTGGACCCAGGATAAATTTATCACGACACTGCGCACAGGCGTCGACCCCACCGGGCACGAACTCAGTTCGCTCATGCCATGGATGTCCACAGGCAGACTGGATGATACAGAACTCTCCGCGCTCTACCAATATTTGATCAGCCTCGATTGAAGTACAACAAAACCCCGCCGTGAGGCGGTGTTTTTGCTGAATCAGGGGGATTTGTACACGGGATGGCAAAAACGTACTGCTCCGTCTGTAGGCAGAAACCGTGTTAGACTGAATGGGTAGGAATAACTGGATCTCTGTCGTACCTTTGGCCGCCGACCCACTTATAGGGTTGCGGTCATTTTTATTTCCGGCCCTGCCGGACATGTGCCCACTTGGGTAGAAAGCAGTAATAAAATGGAAACTAGAATTTACGTAGGTAATCTGAACAAGTCAACCACACAGGATGAAATCAAAACCCTGTTCACGCAAGCCGGAACCGTCACATCGGTGGATATCGCCAAGGATAAGGGCACTGGCATGTCGAAGGGCTTCGCTTTTGTGTCCATGCCCGAACAGGCAGATGCCGATAAGGCAATCATCATGTTCAATGACTATGCCCTGGCCGAGAACAAGCTCAAGGTCAACGTTGCCAAGCCACGCGTTGGATAAGCGTAGTACGGAAAATTTGTAGCGCAAAGCCGCTCGTCCCATTTGGGATGAGCGGCTTTTCTTTATTTTGAAGCATCGGGGTCAATCTTGTCGAGGATTAATGTGAGAACTTCATTTTTTCATGGCACCTCTTGAAGATGTACTTGATTGTAAATGTTATACCCAGGGCGGTCACAAATTGCGCTTTCCCACCTTTGAAAAAGCGCAATTTGTGACCGTGGGCATTATATATGCGTGTGATGGTTGAGTGGTTCCCATGGCCCACACGTCATCCGGCTTTATGCTGAGGGCTTGGTTACAGCCTGTATCAAAATGGAAAATGCCTATGCTATACTCACCAACAACAGCAGATGGATTAATGGTGGTTATCAAACAACGGCTTTAATGATATTGAGGCGGGATATTTTGCACTGACCGCGTGATCAGACTCATACAACTCACTGTCTTCGGAAAGGAATGAAGTATGCAAAGCCGACTCTGTACCTTCCTTGCATTGCTGCTCTTGATATCCGCCTGCGCTGCACCGCCTCCACCTGCGCCGACCACTACTCCCTTCCCCACACAGCCTTTACCGACATCCACGCCCACGCCGCAGCCCGCTGTGCTGGCAGGAACTCCCGTCTCACTCCCCCAGGCAGCCATCACGATTGATAACCTCAGTCACTTGTCCATGCTGGCACATTGGAGCAGGGGAAACATTGTCCAGATCGAGATCAGCCCGCAGGGGAGTCTGCTGGCTGTGGCAACTCCGCTGGGGATCCACCTGTACGACTCCGAAACGTTTGCAGAGACATCTTTTATCGAGGTAAAAAACTCGGTGAGTAGCATTGCCTTCTCACGGGATGGCATCACGCTTGCATCCGGCGCACGGGATGGAACTGTCCAACTCTGGAAAATCTCAGATGGTACTTCGCAAAAAACATTGAGAGGCCCACTGGGTTCGATCACAAGCCTGGCATATTCACAGAGTGGCACTACTCTCGCTGCAGGGGGATCGGATGGCAGCCTGTACCTGTTCGATCTGGCCACACAGGCAAACCGAACCCTGACAGCGCATACCGCACCCGTCCACAGCCTGGCTTTTACTCCGGATGAAACAACCCTGATCTCAGGGTCGGGTGATCTCACGGTCCGATTCTGGCAGCTTGACAGCGGCACACTTCAGCGCACCATTACAGTGGAAACAAGGTCCCTTGATGCCATGATCCTCTCCGAGGATGGCAATCTCCTGGTGACCGGCTCTGCAGATGGTGATGCACAGTTGTGGAACGTCAAGGACGGTGTTTTGATGGATACGATGCAGGCATCCGGACAGCAGGTAGTCGATCTTGCTTTCTCATCCGATAAGACACTGCCTCTGCTTGCCATCGCATCCATGGACCGGAAAGTTTGGCTGCGGCGTGTACCGCAAGGAAACCAGGTCAAAACGCTGGATGATCACACCAGCATTGTCCATCAGGTTGCCTTCCTGCCGGATGGGAAGCGACTCGTTTCGGGCTCTTATGATGGAACTGTGCGTTTCTGGCAGATACCCGGGTACACATCCCTGCAGACATTGGATGGCTTTTCCAGCGCGATCAAAAGTATTTCTTTTTCACCCGATGGAACGAAAATAGCCGCAGGCATGCAGGATTTCTCAATCCGTATCTGGAATGTCGCAGATGGGACACAGTCACAAACTCTGCCTGGGCACACAGCCTCGGTAAACAGCGTTGCCTTTTCAGCGGATGGCTCGCTCATCGCTTCCGGTTCTGACGATTTCACAGCCCGTCTCTGGAGGGTCAGCGATGGCAAACAAATGTTATCTGTAGGGGCTCATGATAAGGGCGTATTGACCGTTTCCTTTTCTCCAGATGGGACCCTGCTCGCAACCGGTTCTGCCGACCAGACCATACGAATCACCCAGGTAGCCAATGGGAATCGCGTGGCTACGTTGAAGGGGCACACAGATCGCGTGGAACGCGCGATTTTTTCGCCTGACGGCACTCAAATTGCGTCAGCCTCTGCGGATCATTCCATTCGGTTATGGCGTGTATCAGATGGCCAGCTTCTCAACACGTTCGAAGGCCACACGGATGATGTATTGAGCATCGCATTTTCGCCTCAACAAATACTCGTATCAGGCTCTGCAGATGGAAGCGTATATATCTGGGATATGTTCAGCGGCGACGTGAAACACATCCTGGGAGGCCATACAGGGGCCATTCGCAGCCTGGCATTTTCCTCCAACGGCGACATCCTGTTCTCGAGCTCTGCAGATAATACGGTCCGCCTATGGCGCGTCTCCACGGGCTCTCACCTGCAGGCACTTAAGCCGACGGGCATTGCCAACAGTATAGCTATCTCTCCAGATGGCACGCTGCTGGCAATGGGATCAGACGACGGCATTCTGCGGCTATGGGGACTATTGCCTTGACATCTTTATTCGCCGTTGGTACACTAGCAACCAGTATTTCATTTCGAAGAAAGGAGACGCGTTGTATGTCAAACTCAAAATCGGTGCTTGTGAGCGATACCTGTATGGGCGCGTCTCTGTGTAACAGTTAAGCCAGATTTTTTGATTCAACTTAACAACTGCCACGGACGTACCCATGTCCGTGGCGTTTTTATTTAGCAGCCGCG
>JANMSY010000448.1:0-12528 GCA_031389865.1 Anaerolineales bacterium
CCGCCGGTGCCAATGATCAGCGCCGACGAGCCTTTCAGTTTGCGCTGCCCCTCCAGTCCGACTTCGGGAATCAGCAAGTGGCGCGAGTAGCGCAGAATTTCATCACGAGAAAGTTCGGGAAAGGACATGGTAGTTAGTATCCTATCAGATCGAGGAGATTGCTTCGGGCTTCACCCTCGCAGTGACATCCGCCAGCAATGGACGGGATCAGCACGAGTTTATCACCATCCTGGATGGGCGTTTCCACTCCCTGCAGGTCCTTGATGTTGTTCTCGCCAACGAATAAATTGACGAATGGACGCAGCTCGCCGCTATCGTTGAATAGATGCGGCTTGATGGGTGGATATTGGCTTGTCAGATCGGTGAGTACTTCCGAAATGTTCGAGCCACTGACTTTCACTTCGCTTTGTCCGCTGGTGTAGGAACGCAGGGGTGTGGGAATTCGTAAAACGGGCATGTAGTGTGTTTCTCCTAAATTTTCTATGAGATATCTGTCTAGATTGAATAGTCTGACAGGGTTTCCAACTGCTCCATCAACTTCTCAGCACGTGTTACACCATTATTCACGTAACGCGCTTCCCCGCGGGCATCCAGCAAGAAGGTAGTGGGGACGCTCATCACACCCCATTGTTTGGCCAGATCGGGACGTTCGGCGGCATCGATCTCGACTACTTGCAGGCTATCACCCATGAGTTGGGACACTCGATTGAGCGCTGGACGTTGGACCGTTTTGCACGGAGCACAGTTGGGCGTTGTGAAGTACACGATGACGGGTTTGTTTGGCAGTTGATTGAACAATGTAAAAATATTACTACGTGCCCGTACAAGCAATCGTTGATTGATCAGCCAGTATGCCGACAACGCCACTACTATGATAGCAACTGCGGCAGCAGAACGCAATAGGATATCCCCGCTCATGCACTGGCTCCCGCTTTAGGTTTCATACCCGGGAACGTTCCGGAAGGCGGTTGCTTGCTAAAGCCCGGCAGCTGAAAGCGGCTCAGCCAGTAATAGACCGCGCAGCCGACGCAAAATCCACCAAATGCATTTAGGGCGGCGAGTGCAACGACCAGCCAGACGAGTCCCCAACCCAAAACGCTCGCACCCAGGTAGAGAGCAATGGATCCGGCGGTCATGAATAGGAAACCGAGAAATTGCGCAAAACGGTGTGGCTCGGGGTTGTCATTCAACACATCAGGTTTCATCCAGCCGCGCGGTTTGAGAAGATTTTTATATACAAACCCAAAGCCCGGAGTTTTCAGGGCGGAGCCGAGTCCCATGACCAGCGCGACAAATGCCGCGAGAGCAGGCACGTCCAGGATAAACGCTACAATGCTCAGCGTTATGATGATCAATTGATTTGTTTTTAATGCAGAGTGATCCACTTTTTGTAAGGTTTGTGATGTCATATCAAAGTCCTAATTTCCGTTGGATCTGGTGGTCGAGTAGGCGGTGTTCGTCCGCCGTACCGAGACCACTTGTTATTGAGAATGTTTATGTAGCACGGTGGTCTCGATATGTTTCTCGCTAAGGCTTGAAACTACTCGACCACCAGAGTTGTTATGAGATTTCTATTTCTTCTTCCTCGTACGTAGAACGATCTTCCAATAATCTCCAAGAACGGCTGTTTACCGCTTTTCCCTCATCCACACGCGTGATGATGTAGGAAAAGAAAGGTTGTGCCCATTCACGGTCATACTCGGAGGGGACATTCGGGCAATCGGGATGTGAGTGAAAAACACCAACCAGACTCAGCCCGAGGTTGTCCGCTTTTAATTCGGCCTTCATATAATCTTCAGGCGTGAACAAAAAACGATTGTGCCGTTCTCCATCCTCACGCGAATTTGACAAAGCTACAATCTCCTTGATCTGACCGTCCTCACCGATTAGGAATCCCGCACCTTCTTCGGGATAGGCTTTTTCAACATGTGCATGAATTTGATCGATAAGTCGGCTTGGGATGACCAGCATTATGTACTCTCCCAAAGGGATTTGTCGCTCAAATATTTGTAGCCTGCATCCGGGAACAGGGTTACAACAACGCCTGATTCCAACTGCTTTGCAATCTTCAATGCAGCGACTGCCGCCGCTCCCGATGAGATGCCAACAAACAGACCTTCCTCTCGTGCAAGACGCAGCATCATTTTGTGTGCATCCTCTGTGACAATGCCCAGATTTTCATCCGCAAAGGATGAATCATAGATGCCTGGCTTGATTGCGGTTGGCATATGCTTGAGCCCTTCGAGCCCGTGGAAGGATGCGTCCGGCTCGAAGGCGATGATCCTTACAGCGCGCAACTGCTCGCGTAAGTACCGCCCCGTACCCATCAATGTCCCGGATGTGCCGAGACCCGCGACAAAGTGAGTCACCTGTTCATTGGTCTGGCACAGGATCTCAGGCCCTGTGGATTTGTAATGTGCCTGCCAGTTGGCTGGGTTGTTGTATTGATTTGCATACCAATACAAATCAGGCTTCTCCGTTGCAAGTTGACGCGCTGCAAGGATGGCGCCGTCAGAACCTTCGGTTGGGTCGGTCATTACCAACTCTGCGCCCAACGCACGCAGGATGGAAATGCGCTCGGCGCTGGCGCTGGCAGGAAGTGCCAGCGTGACAGGAATATCCAATGTAGCGCCAAAGGTCGCGTATGAAATTCCCATGTTGCCGGAAGTGGAATCGAGCAGGCGTCTGCCGTTTCCGAGGTCGCCGTTTGCGAGCGCGGTCTGGATGATATTGAGCGCGGGTCTGTCTTTGACGGAGCCGCCCGGGTTAAACCATTCGGCTTTGGCAAAAACTTTCACACGCGGAGGCAGGCCGCGGCTGAGTCTGCGAAGCGGGAGCAGGGGAGTATTCCCAACATGGGCGGCTAAGTCCATCCCTGGGTCCACATCGGGTTGAAGTAATCTGTAATCGAGTAATGTCATATAGCCCTTTAAAACAAAACGCAGTCAACACGTAAACAAAAAGACGGCGAACAAACGCCACACATTGCAAATATTTGCAAGCGGGGGTCGTCCAACCGTCTGCGCAGTCCCCGTAAGGGGGATTTGTTGACTGCGGAGGATTCTCAGGCGGTGGCTACGAGCCCCGCCGTGTACACAAGCAATAATTAAGTGTAATCATGGTCATCAGGTAGGATGACGGTTATTTTACAGTTCTTACTTGAATTGTCAAGTTAATAATCGACAAATGTCGTTGGGAGCCTTTGGGAAGCAATCTCGCATAAGCTAGTTCTTGGTGCAAAACTCTCAATATCAGCCTTGCGGAGGTTTTCAGCAAGCGCCGAAGCACCTTAAGACCAACCTTCGCAAGGCTTTTGCACCAGAAACTAAGCTATGGAAAAGCCTCGAAGCGTCCCTGCAATGACATCCATTCATCCCCCGGCAGCGGATGCCATCAGAATGACCTTATCGTCCTCCTTGATCTGAGTATCCATACCATTCAGATCGCGGATGTGTGTACCGTTAACAAAGATGTTGAAATGCCTGCGAAGCTGGCCGTCCGCGTCGAGCAGATGAAACCCGAGAGCCGGAAATCGTTCAACGACCCTGCTGACCAGCTCCTGGACCGTTGACGCAGGCACGAAGAATTCAGCCTGGTTATCAACATAGTATTTCATCATGGCAGGGAAGCGAACAGTGGGCATGGGCGTATTCTACCGCTGATCTCCCTGAAGGGTATGCTTATTCCCAGGTTCTTCAGGAGAAAACCCAAATCCCTGCGGTAGTCTGTAACAAAAAATCTCCCCGATGTCCATCGGGGAGATTTGCCTGGTAATGACGGGAATTTATTCTTCCTTCTTCGCTTCCATTTCCTTCTTGTGGGCTTCAATGATGGTTCCTGCGATGTGGTTGGGTACCACGTCGTAGTGATCGAATTCCATCGTAAAGTACCCACGTCCGCCTGTGATGGACCGGAGCTGGGTGGTGTAGCGCGTCATCTCGGACATCGGAATATGTGCCACGATGATGGTATTGCCGTGCTCCGAATCGGTGCCCTGCACGCGGCCGCGGCGGGTGTTGAGGTCACTCATCACATCGCCCATGTTCGCATCCGGGATCGTCACGCGCACATTCATGATCGGCTCGAACAAAACGGGGCCGGCCTCCTGTACAGCGATCTTGAAGGCTTCACGACCTGCAATTTCAAACGCGACGGGTTTCGAGTCCACTTCATGTTCCTTGCCATCGTACACGATAACCTTGACGTTACTCATCGGGTAGCCAGCGAACGCACCACGCTCCATGGTCGCTTTGATGCCTTTTTCGATCGGCGGCAGATAAGACTTGGAGAGATTCATACCTACGAGTTCATCGTCGAATTCAAAATCTGCGCTGGGAAGAGGTTCAATACGCAGGTGGACTTCACCGAATTGACCTGCACCACCTGACTGCTTTTTATGGCGGTAATGGCCGCTGGCTTTACGAGTGATCCCTTCACGATAGGGGATACGGGGTTCATGCGTGACCAACCCCACCTGAAATTTTGCCTGCGCCCGGTGCAGTGCCACGTCAATATGCTGGTCGCCCATACCCTGTAGAACGGTCTCATGGGTGATCGGGTCGTTCTGCCAGGTGAGGGTCATATCTTCTTCACACAAACGGGTGAGGGTGGGTGAGATCTTTGCAGCATCTGCCTGGGTCTTGGGCGCAATCGCCACTCGGTACAACGCGGCTGGGAAATTCGGTCTTCCAATCGAAAGTGGATGTCCTCTGTCGCAGAACGTATCGCCTGTGGATGTGACTGTTAATTTTGAAACAGCAGCGATGTCCCCTGCGTGGACGACTTTCGTGGGGATACCTTCCTTGCCTCGCTGGAAGTGCAAACCAGACATACGCTCTTCAGCGTTTTTTTTCTGATTCCAGATCCGCGCGTCCGCCTGAATGGAGCCGGAGAACACACGGAAATACGTCATCTTTCCTACAAACGGGTCAGCGGTTGTCTTCCATACATACGCCGCCAATGGACTCGCATCCGAGGGAGTCAATTTCTCCTCACCATTCCTGCCCTGAGCCGTGCGCGCGGGTGCATTCAATGGGGAAGGCATCAGGTCAATGATGTCATTCAGCAGGGCAATGGCGCCAATCTCACGCGCACCTGCCGCACAGAAGACCGGGACAAAGGCCCCGGCATAGACAACGTCCTCCAAACCGCGCACCATTTCGTCGTCTGTGAGAGAACCGTTTTCCAGGTATTTCTCCATCAGTTCATCTTCACCTTCGGCTGCAGCTTCCACCATGGTGAAGTGAGCCGCTTCCGCAGCTTCCTTCAATTCGTCGGGTATATCGGCGATCGTCTTGCCGTCACCGATATACGCCTTCATGCCTATGATATCCACAACCCCCTTGAAGTTCTGCTTCTCGCCTATCGGCAGATGCACTTTTATGGCACGTTTGCCATGCAACCGGACAAATTCCGCAACTGTGGCATAGGTCGCTTCGAAATCAGCGTTATCCCGGTCCATCTTGTTGATCACAAAGAAGCGCGGCAGATTGAATTCATCTGCATAGCGCCACGCGATCTCGGTGCCAACTTCCACACCTGAAACGGCATCCACTAAAATGACCGCTCCATCAGCAACACTCAGAGCCGAAATGGTCTCACCCACAAAGTCAGTGTAGCCGGGCGCGTCGATAATGTTTATCTTATGATCACGGTGCTCGATTGGAATAACACTGGAGTAAATGGAGACCTTGCGACGATGTTCCTCATCGTCGTAGTCTGAAGCCGCTGTCCCATCTTCAACCTTACCCAGGCGGGTGGTGGTTCCCGTTGCGTGCAGAAACGACTCCGCCAGCATTGTTTTCCCCGCGCCTCCATGTGAGACCAGCGCGATGTTGCGAAGAAACTCGGTGGTATACTCTTTCATGGAAAAACCTTTCCTATTATGCAGGATATAAAGCAGATGGGTGATTGTAAAAGAACTCAACTGAATTGTCAAAGTGAGAACCTTCCCCTTCCTAAAATGACATAACGGGCCAGATTTATTGGATAGTGAAACCTAAAAGTGCAAAACCTGTTCCGCCGCCTGCTTTTTCATTACTGGTATTTCCGCCAGCCCCCGTGGGATACGGGCATCAGTCCCCCCGAACTACTCGAATTCATCGAAAATCATACAGCGGGCCGCGCCATAGATATTGGGTGCGGCACAGGCACAAATGTGATTACGCTTGTTCGAGCCGGATGGCCGGTGACAGGCGTGGATTTTGGCTCATGTACGGATTCTTCAAACCAGATTCGGATCACCCGTCACCCGGGCTTGCTGAGGCAGATACAATGCCCACGGTCACAAGTTGCGCTTTCCCACCTTTGAAAAAGCGCAATTTGTGACCGCCCTGGGTATATCAGGCGAATCCGTGCCCCATTTATCCTCCTTTCCCGCCGCGATGGATTTGACAAAAGGGAACGGCCCTCAGCCTGGTTCCTATTCCAAAAACATATACAGGTATGAAACCAGAAATCCGCATCTTCAAGAATTTGGAAGACCTTAACCGTACTGCTGCTGACCTTTTTACGGCACAGGCGGACTCAGCCATTCGGGAGCGCGACCACTTTCTAGTGGCGCTCAACGGCGGAAATACTCCATCTCCTCTTTTCAAACTGTTGGCAGCAGATTTCCGCGAGAAAGTGGATTGGAGCAAAGCGCATATCTTCTGGGGCGATGAACGTTGCGTCCCCTCCAATGACCCGGGAAGCAGCTATGGGCTGGCCCGCGACTTATTTCTGCGGCATGTTCCCATTGCGGCGGCAAATGTGCACCGCGTGAACACGGATCTCGTTCCTGTTGAAGCTGCGAAAGACTACTCCCTCACCTTGAAGCAGTTCGCCACACCTCCGCTTGAATGGCCCCGCTTCGATCTGGTCTATCTTGGCATGGGCAAAGATGGGCACACTGCCTCACTGTTCCCCGGTTCCCCACTGGACGTGACAGAACCAGTGATCGCAGTTACGGCGCAGTATCAGGACCGTCCCGCTCAGCGCATTACAATGACTCCACCGGTCTTCAACAGTGCCAGCATGGTTGTATTCATGGCTACAGGCGAAAAGAAGGCTGTCCCGTTAGCAGAAGTGCTGGGCGGTAGATACAACCCGGAGCTTTACCCCGCCCAAAGGATCGAACCGAAAGACGGCAAACTGATCTGGCTGATTGATGACGACGCGGCGGGCAGGCTGCCGAATGGATTAATAAGAAAGTTTTGTGAAGGCTAAGGCGTGTCGTTGCGAGCCTTTGGGACGCAGTCTCTGATGCGTCACTGGGGATTGCTTCGTCGGGCTGGAGCCCTCCTCGCAATGACATAAAAAACTGGAGGCATTATATGGAATTGGCAATGGTCGGTTTGGGTAAGATGGGATTGAATATGGCAACCCGCCTCGAGCGCGGCGGACACCGCGTGGTTGGGTATGCGCGTTCGAAAGAGTCTGTAAACGAGGCTGTCAAACTGGGTGCAGAGGCAGCAACCTCACTTGAAGAAGCGGTGAGCAAACTCACGTCGCCGCGAATCGTCTGGTTGATGATTCCTGCTGGAAAACCAACATCGGACACGATCGAGACTCTTTCGCAGATCCTTTCGAAAGGCGATATCGTCATTGATGGCGGAAACTCCTACTATAAAGACACTGTCAGACACGCGGAGTTGCTGGAGGCGAAGGGAATCGATTTTGTCGATTGCGGCACAAGTGGGGGAGTATGGGGCCTGAAGGAAGGATACAGCCTGATGATCGGCGGGCGGGCCCAGGTCGTGGAAAAGATCAGACCCATTTTCGAGACTCTGGCTCCTGCGTCAGATAAAGGCTGGGGCTATGTGGGTCCACATGGCGCGGGACATTACGTCAAAATGATCCATAATGGGATCGAGTACGGAATGATGCAGGCCTTCGCGGAAGGGTTCAGCATCCTCAAAGCGAAGGATGAATTTGGACTCGATCTTGCGCAGGTCTCGAAGATCTGGCAGCACGGAAGTGTCGTCCGCTCGTGGCTGCTGGATCTGGCTGCACTCGCCTTGGAGGAAGATCAAAAACTAACTGATATCAAGCCCTGGGTTGCCGATTCAGGCGAAGGCAGGTGGACCGTGTTCGAGTCAATTGACCTGGATGTGCCCGCGCCCGTGATCACGCTCGCGCTGCAAATGCGCTTCGCCAGTCGTGATGAGGAGAATTACACCGCGCGCATGCTTGCAGCACTACGTAACCAGTTCGGTGGACATGCCATCAAGAAGGATGATTGACACTGGCATGTTCGGGATGGATCATTCTCTTATCCTTATGGTAAAACGAGGTTATGAATAGTATGGCAACTAAAGATAATGGATTACCCACTTCGATTGTTATATTTGGCGCGTCAGGCGACCTGACGAATCGCAAACTCATCCCATCATTACTTAATCTATACTGTAAGGAACGTCTGCCAAAGAAATTCCGTATTGTTGGCTATGGCAGCAAGCCTCTGACCGACGAAACATTTCGCACACACCTCGAAGAGGGACTGGAAGAATTCGCACACTCTGAATTTACAAAGGAAGACTGGAAGGACTTTGCATCCAACATTGTCTATGTGAAGAGCGGTTATACAGAGGAAGCGTTCGGGAAGCTGGATCAATTTCTACATGAATGGCAGGGCGAGGCAGGTAACCGCGTGTATTACATGGCAACCCCTCCGGATGCCTTCCCAAAGATCATAGACCTGCTCGGCTCAACCAACCACCTGCGCGAAGAGAATGGCTGGCGGCGAGTAGTCATTGAAAAACCGTTTGGTACAGATCTGGCCTCTGCCCGTCAGCTAAACGAACAGATCCATAAGGCGTTGAGCGAAAAACAAATTTATCGCATTGACCACTATCTCGGCAAGGAAACAGTCCAAAATATTTTGGTCACAAGGTTTGCGAATACGATCTTTGAACCTTTATGGAACCGAAACTACATTGACCATGTGGAGATCACGGTTGCTGAAAAGGTCGGTGTGGAACACCGCGGGCGTTTCTACGACAAAGTTGGCATCCTTCGTGATATGTTCCAAAATCATCTCCTGCAATTATTGTCACTGGTAGCCATGGAGCCCCCAACTTCCTTTGAAGCAACTGCGCTGAGAAATGAAAAGGTAAAAGTATTAAGTGCAATCGAGCCAATGAAAGAGGATGAAGTTTCGCGGGCAACCATACGAGCTCAGTACAAAGGCTACCATGAGGAGGAAGGCATCGATCCCAAGTCCACAACTCCGACGTATGGGGCTGTGCGGTTATACGTTAACAACTGGCGCTGGCAGGGCGTGCCATTTTATTTGCGTTCCGGAAAGTATTTGAAGGAGAAACTCTCGCAGATCACCATTGAGTTCAAGTGCCCGCCGCATTTGTTATTCCCTTCCAGTGAGGGAGACATGACTCCCAACATGCTCGTGCTTTACCTGCAGCCCGATGAAGGTGTGCATTGGCGCTTTGAGGCCAAAGTCCCTGATACGGTTGCCAAACTTCGCTCGGTGGATATGGAATTCCACTACGAGGATTCGTTCGGGAAAATAGCGCTGCCCGATGCCTACGAGCGCCTGCTTCTGGACACGATCACGGGTGATGCTTCCCTGTTCACCCGCGCCGATGAAGTGGAAACAGCCTGGGGAATTATCGATCCCATTATCCATGCCTGGGAGGCACAAAAACAGCCTCTCGCAATGTATGAGCCTGGCTCCTGGGGGCCCAGGGAAGCAGATGAACTTCTCGCCCGCGAAGGACGGTCCTGGTCCATGTGGGATGGGAGAACAGAATAAAGATAAGGCCCCGCTTGTTTTCAAGTGGGGTTTTGATTTTGTATGTGGAAGGTGCGTGGAGAAAACTCGAAGGACGCTAATTGACTTTCATTTGGAATGCGAGTAACATGGCAAGACTTGTTATAAAATGGGCAGGGAATGATCCAGCACAAAGTAAGGAACAATACTCAAACGTACCAAGGATGATAGCATGACAAAGGCCTTCGTTTCATACTCACGCAGGGACACAGAATTCACCCGTACATTGACCGACGCGCTGATCGCGCAGCAGCATGAGCTGTGGGTGGATTGGGAAAGCATCCCTCCCACCGTGGATTGGAAGCTGCAGATCCAAAAGGGTGTCGAAGAGGCGGATACTTTTCTTTTTCTGATCAGCCCTGATTCCATAAAATCACGCGAATGCCTGAATGAACTGACACTTGCCGTCACGAATGGCAAACGTCTTATCCCTCTTGTAGTGCGCCAGATTGATCCACAGGATTCGCCCAACGAACTGAAACACATCAACTGGATCTTCTTCAATAATCCCGAAGAGTTCGACAAGTCGTTCCAAAAGCTGCTGGATGCCATCAGCACTGATTACGACTGGGTGCAGACCCATCGCCGCCTCCAGGTAAAGGCTCTCGAATGGGATAGGGCGGAGAGGGAGCACAGTTTCCTTTTGCGAGGCAGGGACCTGGAATATGCAGAAGGTCAGTTGGTGGTCAACGCCTCAAAGGACCCCAAGCCTACCGACCTTCAAAGAGAATTTATCCTCAAAAGCCGAAGTGCCGCTGCTCGTCAGCGCAGAACTACCACCGCTGTATTGATCGGTGTGGCAATCGCAATGCTTTTCCTGGCGGTCGCCGCGTTGATTCAGAGACAAAACGCAATTGCAAGCGAGAAAGTTGCAATTAAAAATGAACAGGATGCGAAAGCAGCACGGGCAGAGGCACAACTCAATGAAAAAGTGGCGGAAGCCAATGCTGCGGAAGCACAAAAGAATGCCCTCATCGCCCAGGTCGGAGAAGTCTCCTCCTTTGCGCTGGGAAAGCTGGATCAGGACTATAACGAGTCCCTCCTGTATAGCGTCGAGGCATACAGGCTGGCAGAAAAAAGCGGATTCAACATCGAACGTGCAAAATCCGCTATGCTTGGCACTCTCCAAAACCAATTCGGTCTTGCACAGGTTCTGCCTGTGCATGCTGACTGGATAAACAGTGTTGCGTACAGTCAGGATGGCAGCAGCATGGTCTCGGCAAGCGCGGATGGCATCTCGTATTTATGGGATGTGTCGAACCCGCTCAATCCTGTCAGGCTCTATCAGCTGGATGGGGATGATATTGCCATCAGCCGCGATAAAAAGATGCTGGCCGCTTCGCAGTACGACGAAGAGTTCAACACGGTCATCAAGCTATGGAATATCACAGACATATCCAGGCCTGCAACGGTCAGTGAGTTCGATGGAAACTTTGTTTTGGATTTCCTTCCAGACGGCAAAAGCCTGATCATCCAGCACAGCGATGAAGGCAGGGTCTTTGCCGAGAACTGGAACATAAGCGATCCATCCAGGCCGCGGCTTGTTTCCGCTCTCGAGGGCACAAGCGCGGCACTGAGCCCGGATGGAAGTATCCTGGCACTGTCGAATGCAGACGAGCAGGGACAGACTGTGATCACCTTGTGGAATATTGTCACCCCAGACGCTCCCGTGACCCTTTCCACAATTTCCGGTCAATTTGAGGTCTATGTTGACGGTTTCGACCTGCGACAGACCTTCACCTTTAGCCCGAACAATAAGATGCTGGCGATTGCCGGTTTCGATGCCAGTGACAAGGCGATCGTCGAGCTATGGGATGTCTCCAATCCATCAGTGCCCACCCAAGCCAGTAGTTTTGCAGGCAACTCAGACTGGATCAACAGTCTGGCATTCAGCCCCGACGGGGAGCTATTGGCCATTGGAAGTAACAATGGCAGGATTGCCATGTGGGATGTGTCGGATCCGCTGAACCCGTCCTGGAACCCCTCCTCCAATACGCTGACCGGTCATTCCCTGGCGGTAAACAGCATGACTTTCGCCCCCGATGGTAAAACACTTGCCACCGGCAGCTACGACGGTACGATCATGCTTTGGGATATGTCCGGTCTGAGCAACCCACTCCTGATCCATGCGCCATATGGAACGCCACTGGCGCTCAATGCAAACGGAGACACACTTGTCACGGCCTATTTCGATGAAGTACTCAAGACCGAATCCACCCTGATTTGGGACGTATCAACACCCTCCGCGCCGGTCCAGACCCTGGAACTTGGCATGAAGAGCGACCTGGCGGCAATCAGTTCAGACAATAAGCTCATCGTGACATCCACGTACGCTGAACAGGAGGATGCAGACGTGAACATCCTCTGGGATATTTCAGACCCTTCGAATCCGGTGGAACATCGCTTTGTTTCTGCGGACCGCATCTATGACCTGAAATTCTCACCGCATGATACGGCACTGCTTGTCACAACCTATGACAACACAGAGGCAATATATATCAGCACCGTGTGGGATATATCCGCTGGCAGGGAGCCGACTCGATTTGAACGGTTGAGCGGGAATGATATTGTCTTCAGCCCGGATGGCACCACGGTCGCAGTGTCAACCGGGACGGATGCGGATACCCACATTCAATTATGGGATGTTTCCAATGCGTCGAGTCGCAAGCCTATCGGTAGCACATTGGAAGGGTCCACCCCGATCTTTAGTGTTAACGGAAAACTGCTGGCAACAACGGTGAATGACTCCAGGGAAAATA
>JANMSY010000465.1:0-4546 GCA_031389865.1 Anaerolineales bacterium
GAGGAGGGTGCCTTTCCCGACGAAGCAATCTTACTCCTCAGACGGAAAATTGCTCGAAAATATGAGATTGCTTCGCAAAGAACCCTCGCAATGACGGGTTATGCTGAGGTTAGAATCAAATTCGTGATTTACTGAATTTCATAAAGTATACAATCATTCCCTTTCATCTTCAAATCACAGGAGCCAGTCATGTTGTTCGATACAAAAGTCATCCGTCAACAGTTCCCCTCCCTCGACCGTCCAGCTGTCTTTTTAGACAACCCGGCCGGGACGCAGATCTCGAAGCAAAGTCTGGAGCGCATTAACCGCTACCTGCTTGAGCACAATGCCAACCATGAAGGCATGTTCGAGACCAGTCGCAGGTCGGATGAAGTATTGCACGAAGCACACGCCGCCATGGCAGATTTCCTCAACGCAGCCCGCCCGCAGGAGATCATCTTTGGCAACAATATGACCACGCTGACCCTGCACATGTCGAGGTCGCTGGCGCGAAATTTGCGGGCCGGGGATAACATCCTTGTGACGCGGCTCGATCACGATGCCAACATTTCCCCCTGGATGCTGGTGGCGGAGGATATGGGATGCAACCTCATTTGGGTGGATATCGATGTGGAGGACGGGACACTTGATCTGGATGATTTTGCAAAGGCATTGGAACGCAAGCCAAAAATTGCCGCGTTCTGTTATGCATCGAATTTATTGGGTACAGTAAACCCGGTGAAAAAATTAACCAAAATGGCAAAGGACGCGGGTGCGCTGGTGTACATTGACGCGGTGCAGTATGCGCCGCATGGTCCCATTGATGTGCAGGATATCGGTTGTGATTTTCTGGCCTGTTCCTCGTATAAATTCTTTGGTCCACATGCGGGAGCGTTGTATGGCAGGTATGATCTGCTGAATGAGTTGAAGGCATATAAGGTGCGTCCGGCTTCGAATGAATTACCCTATAAATTTGAAACGGGCACCCAGAACCATGAAGGGATCGCAGGTGTACTGGGCGCGCTGGAATACTTTGAGTGGCTGGGAAGCCAGTTTGGCGGCGAACATGCGCAAGCCTGGAAGGAGGCGGGCTTTTCGGGCAGGCGACTCCTATTCAAGCAGGCCATGTCCGCCATCCGCGACTATGAGTATGGATTATCCAAAGCATTGATTGGGGTGATCGAATCTGTTCCGGGCGCGAGAATTTATGGTGTGACAGACTTGAACCGCTTGGATGAACGTGTTCCAACCGTATCATTCACCCTGAATGGAAAGGACCCCGAAAAAATTGCGGATGCAATCGGAAAGGAAGGTTGCTACGTCTGGAATGGCCACAATTATGCGCTGGCTGTTGTGGAGCGTTTGGGCTTGCTGGATGCGGGCGGGATGATACGAGTGGGGCCTGTCCATTACAACACGTCCAGTGAGATCGTACAATTCGGGCAGGTATTGAAACAGGTTGCTGCATAAGCTACAGTGGCTTCATAATAACAAAGAAGACCCATTCAGATGAACGGGTCTTCTTATTTTTTGCCTTTAAATGACATACACCAGGGTGAGGGGGGCACCCTAGTGTATATCGATGCAGATAATACTACTGGCTGTTTTTTTTGGCAAGGGCTGGAGTGTTAGAAGTCTATTAGAAATTTTGTTTATGAATTAATTTGTGCCCCGGGCGGGAATCGAACCCACATCTAAGCCTTGTGTGTTCAATTCCAAATTTCACAAACGAAGCGTGGAGCTATTATCCCGCACGCTTCATGAAAAAGGAATGGCTGCGTGCGGGATAACCCCGCTCCTTTTACTGCTTGGTGAAAAGAGAGGAGCGGGGTTATAGCTTGGTGAGATTCTGCATGGGTAAGTGAGGGCGGATGACGTCGAGTTGCAGACTTCCAATGTAGTGATGGTATTGTTTCTGTGTCTTCCAGCGACCGGCGATCATTCCGGCGTAGTCGGAGGCTCCGAAGATTTTGGAGAGAGTGGCGTGGGAGGAGCGCAGGTCATGGACGGAGATGGTGAAGCCAACAACCTTGTGTCTGTGCCTGCAAGAATGCGGATGGCTTTGGAGCGGTTGCCGGGGCAGATATTGTCGAGCACGTTCATGGTGGGAGTGTCAAGAGAGATTCGGATGGTGATGTAATCCTTGAGCACTTTGGGCGCACCGAGTTTCTTGCCGGGTCCTGGGATACGCACGCCACCGCGGGGATCTTTTTTCTTTTTTTCTTTTGTGTGCATAACGACCTCCTCTATTTGATCGCTTCAATGAATTCGTCTGTGGAGAGCTGAGCCTGTTTCAGGATGCTGCGCAATGTGCCGGTCGCGACCTCGCTGTGCATGGGGACGACGCAGCCAATGGATCTTTCGGACGTGGTCTTTTTCATGACGACGTGGCTGCCGCGCTGACGCGCCTGCTCAAAGCCAAGCCGTTCGAGGGTGCGGATAATTTCCTTGCCTGAGAGGTGGGGCAGGCTAGGCATGGACCGCGACCTCGAAGGTGGTGAGCAATGGAGGCAATGTTTCGAGGATGGGGAATTCTTCCAGGTACAGCTCGGTTGCCTCCTTCAGGTTGGCAACAGCTTCTTCGACGGTTTTTCCCTGGCTGACGGTCCCCACTTCAGGGCAGTCGGCTACGTACCAATCATCCTCTTTGTGGAGGATGGCGGTGAAGGTTCGGGTCATGGTAGATCTCCTTTTATTTTTGATTATATGCCATAAAAGATATGTGTCAAGGTTTTTACTTGCGCACGGTGCAAGTGAGAACAAAGAATCTATGGACTCTGTTGATTATTTGTTATACATCGTAAAACATGGTAAAGAAAAACACCTCCCCCTCTTCTGATCTGATCGGCTTCCGCCCGAAACCGGAAGATAAAGCTGCAGTGCAGTTCATCCCGGAAGAGTTGAGCGTGCCTGGCATGAAAGTCAACACGACGGACGCGATCCGCCGCGCGCTGCATGCATACGTGAATCAATTGCGCTCGAAGGATCAGGACCGCCGAAAAGAGAAGGCATGAGTCCCTTCTCGAGACGCAGTATCAAGCGCAAGATCTGGGGCGACATTTCTAATAGGTCGCAGTCCATGGATCTGAAAAAAGATTGGTGGCTGATCGGCGTGATGATCTTTGGTCATTAACACGCAAAGGCTCCCGCGTGAACGAGAGCCTTTGGCAAGGCAGCCTATTGGCTTTAAAGTGGATGCAGCACTTAACAACCGAATAGACTTAATGCCCCGGGCGGGAATCGAACCCACATCTAAGCCTTAGGAGTGCCTTGTTCTGTCCATTGAACTACCAGGGCGAGAAACAAATTATACATCAATTGGATCTGGTTGTTACGCGCCATCATCCTTCGGCGGTGCCGTTGGACCATAATCCAAAATGCTTCGTAGTTGTGATGTGCCTTCCGGCGGACCGACGATTCCCTTATCCTCCATCATATCCACAATACGTGCGGCGCGCGTATAACCGATCCTCATGCGGCGCTGCAGCATGGATACCGATGCACGTCCCTCACGGCGAACCAGACCAATCGCTTCATTAAGTAGTGGATCAGCGTTCGTCTCCGCAGGAGACATGTCTTCGAACATGGCAGTCTGCTTCAGGGGAATATCAGAGCTGGGAATATCGACTGGGGCACCCGGTGTAGCGTAGGGACTTACGCCAGCTTGTGCACGCCAGAATTCCACTAGGTTTTGAATCTCCTGGTCTGCAACGAACACGCCCTGCAGGCGCGCCGCCGACGGAGCATCTGGAGCCTGGAACAACATATCGCCGCGCCCAAGCAATCGTTCGGCGCCGGGCTGGTCGAGGATTACGCGGCTGTCGGTATTGGATGCAACGGCAAAGGCAATACGCGCCGGGAAGTTGGCTTTGATCAAACCCGTTACCACATCCACGGATGGACGTTGAGTGGCGAGGATCATATGGATACCGGTGGCACGCGCCAGCTGCGCAAGACGCGTGATCGTCTGTTCCGTTTCGCCAGGCGCGATCATCATCAGATCCGCCAGCTCATCGATAACAATCACAAGAAATGGAAGTTTCCTGCCACCCTGCAATTTCATCTTGGCGTTGTAATCGGCAATGTTCCGTGAGCCAGCCTTGGCGAACATGTGATAACGCTTGTCCATCTCGCGTGTCATCCACTGCAGTGCGCCGATGACGCGATCGATCTCAACGACGACAGGTGAGAGCAGATGTGGAATGCCGTTGTATCCGGTCAACTCCACGCGCTTCGGGTCAACAAGGATCATACGCAGATCATCCGGTGTGTTGTGCATCAGGAAACAGGTCAGTATTGCATTCACACACACAGACTTACCAGAACCGGTCGTGCCTGCGATCAGCAGGTGTGGCATGTTCTCAAGTGTTGTGTTGACCGGATGTCCCGTTACATCCTTCCCGAGTGCGAACCGCAGCGGATTTTTGTTTCGCTGGAATACTTCACTTTCCAGCAGGTCACGCAATGCCACCAGAGTCATTTCATCATTGGGGACCTCGATGCCAACATAGCTATGGCCGGGCACCGGTGCCTGGATACGGATGCGCGGCGCAGCCAGGGCGAGAGC
>JANMSY010000468.1:0-12116 GCA_031389865.1 Anaerolineales bacterium
GGATGACTTCTGTAGGTCACGTTTGTAACGTGACAATTCCCAATCCTCTTGTAGGTCACTTTTCAACGTGGCAATTAAAAAAAGTCACGCTGAAAGCGTGACCTACGTGGTTAATCCACCATCAAAGTTTTACTCAAATTCCTCGGGAAATCGGGGTCGAACCCGCGCAACACACTCATGTGATACGAAAGCAGCTGCATTGGCAGAACTCCCAGCAGTGCGCTGATCTGCGCGTCGGATTTTGGGATGACGACCAGGTCATCGCCGTTGACACGCAGGCGGGCGTCCTCTTCGCCAATGGTGATCGTCCGTGCACCGCGTACTTTGACCTCATTGATGCCGCTGATGATGAGCGGTACATCGTTTGGTCCTGCAATGAAGATGATGGGGAAGCCCGTGCTGACCGCGGAGAGCGGTCCGTGTTTGAACTCGGTGGAGAGCATGCCTTCGCAATGCGCGTACGTGATCTCCTTCAACATAAAATGCGGATACCCGCCTTTTTGGACGGCGTCCATCGTCTCAGTCACCACTTCGGGCTGGCGCGTGATCAACTTGCCATCTCTCACCGATCGCACTTCGACCCTATCAGCCCACAACGTGACGATCTCCCCATCCTGCGGGCGGATGACTGCGCGCGTCAGCGGCAGAATCGAAGGCAGGTCAGATGAAACGCAGGATAAGTCTTGAATGTAATAGGTCACGCTGAAAGCGTAACCTACGATTCTTATTCCAGTTTTAAATTTCCGTTTTCGTCAAATGGAAAGAATGCGTTATATGCCACTTCCCAAAGGTAATCATCAGGGTCGGCGAAGTACGAACTATATCCGCCCCAGAAAACTTTCTGCGGCTCTTTGACGATCTTCACGCCTTTTGATCTCAAGTTACTGATGATTTCATCCACTTCTGATTCACTGCGCGCGTTATACGCCAGTGTGATCCCTGAAAAACCGCTTCCCTCGGGGGAGATCATGGCATCTTCTGCCAGCTTCTCGCGTGGATAGATGCCGAGAACCACTCCACCCGTCTGAAAGAATGCAACATCATCCTGGCTGGCGCTGGAAGGTTTCCATCCAAGTATCTTTGTATAAAACTCATACGACTTCCTGAAGTCACGGATGCCAAGCGTGATCAAATGTAAATGTTGATCCATATCTGACTCCTTTCAGGACGGATTGTCCCACGGCGCAACTCCATGCCCATGCCCGCCTCGCAATGACCCTTGAATGGGCTCCGCTATATCAGGGATGACATCCGCTGTCGCTGCGAGCAGACCAAAACAGCCTGCGATCATCATGTCGCCGAAAGGTACAGCAAAATAAGGACGGAGGGTTTTGCGATTTTGGATTGAAGATTGCTGATTGAAGAGCGAACGACGCGGTCCGGTGACAACTATGTCAAATTCATCCTGGCCAAATTCAAACGGATGATCGCCATAAATGAGTGCGCCATGACCCATGTCATCAAATACATCCTGATGTTTCAGGGAACCATCTGCCAGTTTGCGGATCAAATTTTCGAGCTTCGCCAGATCGATCTCGCCCGTGTGATGTTCGAAGACTCCTTCAATTCCCATTTCGTCCAGACGAAACGCCAGCGTATGGAAATTCCCTACATTGCAGATGATCTTCTGTCTGCGTGTAGCGACAACAGGATCGAAACCTGCGCCCAGGACGGCGGCTGGCGCGGTATCCATCACTACCAGCGGACAGGGTAACTCACCCGCCGAGTCTGCTACCGATTGCAGGCGGGTCATTATTTTTGGAATATCGGAGGAAAGAAAAGCAAAAGAAGAAAGAGTATTTCGTTCGCGGATCCGTTCATCCAAATAATCGAATCGAAACTGTCGATCTGAAACCCCCGCAGGCGCATTGCCGTGATCAAAGACCGCTACAGCAATTGCTTCCAAATCATTCAACGAAACTCCATAATCCGCGAATGTTTTGGAGATCAGTTCAAAATCAAAATCCTTCATTTCCAGACGATGGACCGTGGACGATAGACCATTCGCTTCGTCTTCTGAAATAACCTTGATTCCTAAGGCTTCGACTTTATCCAACTCATCATTCAAGGTCGTGGCGGCGGAAGGCGTCATGTAGACGGGAATCCCTGCCCGCGCAACTTCCTCGATTGCCCATGCCGAAGGGCCGCCTCCCATTTGATGGCCTGTCAGCAGGATCGGGGTCCGCGTGGGAAGCGCCTGTTTGAGACGCCTATGAACCATCATGGTGGGGGAGGGCAGGACCAGCTTGAATCCGTTCTCGATATCGAGATTCGAATCGTAAAGAAAGATATCCTGCGTGCCTGTGCCAATATCAACAGTAAGGATTTTCATATCATTTCCACTGGTGGTCGAGTAGTCCCGCATGGGTTTAGCGGGGTGTATCGAGACCACATTCTTGAATTTTTTGTTGACTTATTATTGCCGGTTTCGATGCGCCTTCGGCTACTCAACCAGCGGGTCAAACCTCGATCCCCAGCCACTGGCGGATGAAATAACCAATGACAAATGAGATGGCCGCCACACTCAGGCTCAGCCCTGCCATCTCCAAAAACCGGGCGCGGAAGGATTCACCTTTCGCAACGGAGATGTAGTAATTGAACACCGCAATAATGATCACGGCAATTGTCATTGTGATCGCCAGATCCAGAATGTAGTTGTCAAATAAAAGATAGGGCAGCACGAGCAATGAGACTGTGGCGATATAGGCAATTCCTGTGTAAATGGCAGCGCGCACGGGGTGTTTATCAGTCTTCTCGGAACGCGTGGAGAGATATTCACTGGCAGCCATCGACATCGATGCGGCGATACCTGTGATGAGACCCGAAAGGGCGATGAGCTTCACATTTTGCAGGGCAAGCGTCAGCCCCGCGAGAGCGCCAGTCAACTCCACGAGGGCGTCATTGAGGCCGAGTACCACCGATCCTGCGTATTGCAGTCGTTCCTCATCCAGCATGTTGATCAGCTGTTCTTCATGTACGTCCTCTTCGTGCTGGTACTTTTCGGCTTCAGGAATTTCACTGGTGATCGCGGCATAATTTGCCTGTGCTGCCTCTTCACCCTGTTCCATAAGTTTCACGGCAAAGGTAAACCCGAAGAGCATGCCGATGAGGTAATAAAACCATACGAAAAACCAGCGCGGCTGCACTTCCTCGTTGGTGTATTTCTTCCAGCCGTTGTAGTGACCCAGTTCATCTTCGGCGATCTGGGCGAGTATCTTTGCGTTTTCAGGCGAGTTGATCCTCTGTGAAAGACGCTTGTAGATATGGTATTCAGTGATCTCAGTTCGTTGGAATTCCAAAACCTGTTTGCGGACACTTTCTGAAAGTTGCATCGTTTTCTCCTTAATCTGCATGTATTTTACCGCTTGACCGCCGAATACCAGATTTCAGCAATCGTTACACCTGTTTTCCAGGCTTACACGTAACGCCGGTACCCACATCCACGCCCAGGCCAACATCCACACCCAACGTGGCTGCAACCCAGCGCAGGAGCGACCTGCACGCTGAAATTCAGTCATATTTTGATCAGGGTTTTGTTGAAAGAACCGAAGGTACTTTTAAGGAACTCGATGATTTCAGTGATGGATGGGCTCAATTGGGATGGTATTAACTGGAACGGATCGGGATGAAAGCCAGTGACTTTGTCCTCAGCGGCCATTTTAAGTGGTCCAGCGCGTATCAAAATGCGGACGCCTCCGGCTGTGGATATGTATTCTCGTTGCAGGAAAATCGTGACCATTATGCCCTGATCCTCGATCGCTCCAAAGTCTTGTTCCTGATCACATCCGATGGGTATGGCCGGATTTCAGGGCCAATACGCGGTACAGGACGTGTAAAAATTGGCAACCTGGCAGAAGCCGATTTCACTGTGATCGTCAAAGGTAACTATGCATACGTGCTTGTGAACAATGAAGTAGCTGGTGAATATACACTGGCACAAAGCAGGCCTTTGACGGGTGAGATCGCATTCACAGTATTATCTGGAAGCGACAAGGATTATGGCACGCGCTGTGAAATGACCAATTTGCACCTTTGGATCCCCAACTAGAACTGGCTGCCTGATCTCTCGAACAAGCCTTCGCATCATGTTGAGGCTTGTTTTTATTTTAAGGGATGTACGATCTCGCCTGGATTCCCTCCCATTAAAGGAGTACTGGGAGTATCATATCCAACATTATTTGTATATGGAACTGGAGATTGAATGCCCAACCCCTCGCTGACGGAATTGCTTGCCAGTTACGTCCCAAAACTGATTCAACGCCGGGTTATTGCTGATCCGTCACCCATTGAGGCACCGGTCGCAGAGGATATGCTGGCTGCGATCCTGTTTGCCGATATTTCAGGCTTTACCCTGCTTACCGAAAAAATGGTCGAAAGGGGCCCTGCCGGCGTCGAGACTCTGGCCCGGCTTCTGAACGAGTACTTTGGACAGTTGATCGATATTATTCATGAGTTTGGTGGGGATGTGGTCAAGTTCGCCGGTGACGCGGTGATCGCGGTCTGGCCTATCGTCTCGGACGATGCAGAGGCATCAGCCTCAGGGACAGCTGCCCCCGTTTCCCGGGCCGATCAGTGGCAATGGACAATGCGCGCCGCTGAATGCGCGGTGGCCATTCGTCAGCGACTCAGCAATTATGAAGCTGAAGATGAAAGTCTCTATCTCAAACTTGCGGTAAGTTCCGGCAAGATCACCGCCACCCATGTTGGCGGGGTATTCAGCCGCTGGGAATTCCTGCTTACAGGTAATCCGCTGGTAGAGTTGGGTATTGCAAACAACCTCGCAAAAGCAGGTGAGATCCTCGTCACACCCAGCGCGTGGCGGTTGATCAGGAATGACGGCGTTGCCAGTCCCATTGAATTCGAACTGAAGGATGCGATTGCGCAGGGCGGCCGTTTGGACAGGTTGAATAAACCGTCTTCCCTATCCACTCCAAACAGGATCGTCCATATACCCGATGGCGCGGAAAGCTCCCTGAGCGCCTACATACCGGGGGCCATCATCAACCGCCTGTCCGCTGGTCAAAGCAGCTGGATCGCTGAACTCAGGCGTGTGACCGTCCTCTTTATTAACCTGCCAGATATTGATCAAGATACGCAGTTAGAAAGCTCACAAAACATTGCACGGCTGATACAGCGCGCCATTTATCGCTATGAGGGCAGCATCAACAAGATCAACGTGGATGACAAGGGGATCACCATTGTTGCCGCGCTGGGCTTGCCGCCCTTCTCACATGAAGATGACCCGGCCCGCGCCGTGCAGGCCGCGCTCATGATCCGCAAGGAACTGAATAACCTGAAGATGCGCAGCTACATAGGCATTACCACGGGGAGAATTTTCTGCGGTTCCGTGGGGAACGATTCACGTCGCGAATATACGATCCTGGGGGATGCAGTCAACCTGTCGGCGCGGTTGATGAGCACAGCGAGCCACATGTATGACCTGATACACGATCATGGAGTGCCGATCCTTTGTGACCGTGTCACGTTCGACAGTGCAAAAGATGCAGTGGAGTTCGAGCCTCTCGCGCCTCAGCAGGTCAAGGGGCGGACCGAGCCTGTGAATGTGTTCCATCCGGTGCAGTTGAAGAAAAGCGTCATACGCCCGAAGACGGAGATGATCGGCCGCCAGGAGGAAAAGGCGCTCATCGCCAACGCCCTGCAGGAATTTTCACGCGGCGAGCCCTATCAGACGATCGTCTTGCAGGGCGAAGCGGGGATTGGAAAATCGCGCCTGTTCGAAGACCTTGTTCGTCAGGCTGAAACGCTGGATGTGAATTTGTTCAGCGGCGGGGGTGATGCCCTTGAGAAGAACAATCCATATCATGCGTGGCGTCCTGTTTTCAACAGGATTTTTGACATCGTGGAATTGGTCGCGAGAGCTGAATTTTCAGAAGAGACTCGTACTATCATGCAGAACAGTATCTCTGGCAAACTGACCGAAATCGATCCAGGTCTTGCACGCTATGCCCCCTTATTGGATGTCGTTCTGCCGGTTCACATCCCAGACAACGAATTGACCTCCGCGATGTCCGGCGAGACCCGCGGCGGTAACATCCGTGAGCTTTTCACCAGCCTGCTTTCCTTTGAGGCGCGCAGGACTCCTGTTGTCCTCGTCATGGAGGATCTCCATTGGTTTGACTCGGCCTCATGGGCATTGCTGGCAGATGTGCAGCAGAAGGTACGGCCGATCCTGCTTGCATTGAACACACGTCCATTGGCGGATCCCATTCCCGTTCAATTCAAACATATCCTCGAATCGCCTGAAACACACCTGATCAAACTGGAAGCCATGATGCTCGATGAAGTGGAATCGCTGGTCTGCCAGCGCCTCGGTGTTAAATCAGTCCCCCCCATGATCGGACGTTTGATCCGCGAAAAATCGGAAGGGCATCCCTTCTTTGCAGAGGAACTGGCATATGCGCTGCGCGATTCGGGCATTCTATTCATTGAGAACCAGGAATGCCGCATCCATTCGCGCTTCGTCAACTTCGAAGACCTGACACTGCCCGATACCCTTCAAGCTGCGATCACGAACCGTATTGACAGCCTGGCCCCGTCGCAGCAGTTGACGCTTAAGGTGGCCAGTGTGATCGGTCGTATTTTTGCCTTCCGCCTGCTTCATGCGGTGCATCCCATCGAAGCAGATAAGGCCTTGCTGCACGCGTACATGGCTTCGCTTACCCGCCTAAGCCTGACACTGGTGGAAACGGAAGGTCCCGATCTGGCTTATATCTTCAAGCATGCTGTCACGCAGGAAGTAGCGTATAACCTGATGCTTTATTCCCAGAGACGGCAATTGCATCAATCTGTGGCGGAATGGATCGAAAAAAGTAATCCTGATAATCTTGAAGCGCATTACACGTTGCTCGCGCATCACTGGGCTCAGGCTGCTGAAATGCCGGATACAGTCCGTAATGAACATGCGCTGAATAAAGCAGTGGAATATCTTGATAAAGCTGGCGAGCAGGCGATGCAGAATTTTGCCAACCAGGAGGCAATCCAGTTTTTTAAGCAGGCGCTTGACGGGGATGCCAAACTATTGCCGCCGCAAGGCACGGATGCGGCGCGTGCCGGACCGCTGCGACGGGCGCGCTGGCACAGCAGACTGGCCCTTGCTTATTATGGAATCGGTTCACTCCCCGATTGTAATAAGGAAGCGCGCCAGGCTTTGCAATTGCTGCAAAATCCGCTTCCAGACTCAAGCGCGAAATTTGCTTTTGGATTCATTTCGCAGGTTTTCAACCAGGCGTTGCATCGTTATTTTCCCTCCCACTACATTGGCTCAGTGAAGCAGGAGGAAAGGGAGGCAGCTTTGGATGTAGCCCGTCTCTATGAATTAATGGGACGGATCTATTTCTATTCCAACGAGACGATGCCCGTTATGTACTGCATCCTGCATTTTCTGAACACAGCTGAAACAGCCGGCCCCTCACCAGAACTGGCATCCTCCTATGCAGGCATGGCAATGCTTGCCGGGCTTGCCCAGTTGCATCCCCTTGCGAATACATATGTAGACCGGGCACTGACTGTCGCCCGCGAAGTAAATCAGCTGCCAAATCAGGTCACAGTTCGTGTCGTGAGTGGCGCATACAAGGTGGGGGTAGGAAAGTGGGTTGAAGTCAGGGAGATGGTTGAAGAGGCAAAGGCAATTTGCGAACAGTTGGGTGATATGCGTCAATGGGGCGATTGCGCTGCGATGCTCGGTGAAAACGCACTTATCTCAGGTGATCTCCAATATTCGTTGAACATGGAAAACACGCTGTTGGAAGATGCACGCCGCCGGCGAAGTCCATTGCATCTTTGCTGGGGATTGCTGGGTGTGGCTGTCAACCACATGCACCTTGGCAAAATCGTCCAGGCAATTCCCCTGCTGGAAGAGGCCCTCCAGATTTTGGAAGAGACTCCCAACCTTGCATCCTCCATTGAAATCAATGGACAACTCGCGCTTGCCTTGTTCCGCCTGGGTGAAGAGGAAAAAGCGTTGGTCCACGCCGGCAGGGTTCTGGAATTGTCCGCAAATGTTTCCCCTACCGTTTATTCACTGAATATTGGATTCAGCGCGATCGCGGATATCTATTTCGAGCTCTGGGAAAGAGCGCTTCAGGACCTGGTCCATAAGGCTGCTTCCGATAGATTAAAACAACGTGCCGAGAAGTCTCTCAAACTCATCCACGCTTTTCAGAAGGTCTTCCCGATTGGGCAATCCACCACTCCGCACTATCGAGGCTGGCATCAATGGCTCACAGGCAAACATCAGGCCGCCATCAAAACCTGGGAAATGGGATTGCGGTCCGCGCAGAAATTGAATATGCCGTATGAAGAAGGTTTGCTCCATCTCAAGCTCGGTTCACATCTGGCATATGACTCAGTGGCCCGTGGACAGCATCTCGAACAGGCGATCGAAATTTTCGAGAAAATGGGTGTTGTACGCGAGTTGGGGATCGCGCGTACGCTTGCTGAAACAATTGGGAAATGACATTTCGGCTCCTGGAGGGAAGATGACAACCATCACAACTACAAAAGCAGGGAGGCATGTTCCGGGCCCCTCACCCATACCGATACTTGGCTGGCTGCCCTGGCTCATCCGCTTTGCCGTCAGCCCCCTATCCACGCTTGAAGATTTGCGCGCAAAATACGGGGATGTTGTCCGCCTGGGGTATCGCAGAATCCCGGCTGTCATAGCCTTTGGCCCGCAACAGAACCGCGAGGTATTGCGCGATCCGTCTGTGTTCCACAGTTACAACCTCGAATACCTGCCCATCCCGTTTCCGCGCGATGGCTCGATCTCACGCGTCATGAACAGTATGCCGTTCCTCAACGGCGAAAAACATGACGATCATCGCACATATCTTCTGCCGAATTTTCATCGAAATTTTATTATCCGTTATCATGATTCGTGTGTGGATGTGACCGAGAAGAAACTCAGCTCGTGGACGGTGGGTGGGGAGGTGGAACTGCGCGCAGAGATGGAAAAACTTGCCATGTGGCTTGCTACAACACCCATTCTCGGTCTCGACCCTGAAAAAGACGGTGAGGCTCTTGGCTATCACCTTGAACACAGCCTGCAGTTGATGTATTCCCCGCTGGCTATGCTATTGCCCTATAACATTCCAGGGCTTCCATTCCGCCGCCTCTTGAAAAGTGCAGAAAAATTGGAGCGCACCGTACGCCGCATCATAGCTGATAGAAAAGCCAAAGGTTCGTATGGAACCGATATATTATCTGCCATGATCCAGTTGCACGAACAGGAACCCGAACGCATGAGTGAAGATGACCTCATCGGTCAGACCATCATGTATCGCGGTGGTTACAGTCCCAATGGCATGGCGCTATATTGGACGTTATTCCTGCTTAGCCAGCATCCTGACGTTTTGAAGAACGTTCAACAGGAATTGAAAACTGTAATGAATGGGAGCAGCCCGACCTCCGAACAGTTATCGCAATTACCTCTTCTCGAAGGCGTGATCAAAGAGACACTGAGACTCTTTCCTGCCGGACTCTATACCGCGCGTTACAGCATGGAGCCATTTGAATTAGGGTCCTATAAATTTTCGAAAGGCACATGGGTTCTGCTCAGCGCGTACGTGACTCATCGCATTCCCGAGATATTCCCCGAGCCCTATAGCTTCAAGCCCGAACGCTGGCTCTCGAATCATCCGTCCGCTTATGAGTTTATGTCCTTTTCGGCCGGCCCAAGATATTGCATTGGCCAGCCGCTGGCGATGATGCAGTTGAAGATCGCCCTCTCCATCATCCTGCAGCGCTTTAGCCTCACGCTTAAACCGGGAACCATCGTGGATGGTGTCGGGATGAACTCCATTCGCCCGAAACACGGACTGCCCATGCTCATCCACGAAGCGGGTTACAGTCAGTCTCGCCAACCTTTCAAGGGAAATGTTCACAAGATCGTTGACTTTAGCACAACAAAATGAATCGTAAACTGGATTCTTACGCCAGAACTCCCAACCACAGTTGATACAAGCCAAAACAGAAGAGTGCAAGGGCAGAAATCCCGATCAACACGTGATTGACCCTTGGTCCCAGCTGCCGCGCCGAGCCGAAGACAATGATCGTCGCACACAGGCTCCCGATCATTGCCATGTAAAACCCAAGAAGAAAGCTTACTCCATATAGCGGGTTCTCGCGCCAGCCACGGATTAAGATGGGACCCGTAACCACTGTCCAGAAGATGTATGCGCCCGGTGCTAAAAGATTTGTGAGCGCGGCTTTGAAGACACTTTGCCCGGTCGCTGTGACTGTGAATGGAAGATGGGTATCAAATGCCCTCCATGACTTGTATGCCCCATACGCCAGATACAGGATGAACAATCCGCCTGCGACGTAGAGGAAGCGCTGCAGGGAAAGCGGAACCCGGCTGAGCACCAACAGGCAAAGCGCGATGATGGGTCCGTCACTCACCAGGGGTGCCAGCGCGGCGGGAAGACTTTTTCGCCAGCCTTTCATCAGGGCCTGGGAGATCAAATACGTTTGAAGAGGACCCGGCTGAACAGCCGCGGCGAATCCATATCCGATACCGAGAACGATGTAGGGCATCATTGATGAGATTGCCCGTTATTCTTCAAAGGTAAATTTGGTCGGATCTTCGTTGAACTTCGTCCACGCAATACACTGGCGCGGCGTGAAGACGTACAGCCCACCTTCATCCCATTGGTTCGGCTCCGGTGAATACCCTTGCTCGGCATATTTCTTACGATAGGCTTCCACAAGTTGATTTGCCAGTTCTGCAGATGGTTTTCCTGCAGGCAGAGACGTGCCTTCCAGAATAATGACCTGGTCTCCACTTTCGAGGTGAACAGAGATGTTGGGATTTGATTCAGTGTTGCGGTTGTGACGTGTCTCGGGGCTGCCATCGTAGTAGATCTTCCCATCCAGATAGACGGCCCAGCGCGGGACCACATGCGGCCGGCTGTTTGGGCGGACGGAACAAAGCCAGTAGTTTTTGGATTCCGTTAATTGCGCGGTCACCCAGCTCCAGTCCACGTAGGAAGAGGGGTTGTCCACGTATCCCTTTGGGAATTTCGGGCGGGAGACTTTTGGAGTTGTCATGGGGCCGACTATAAAACAAATCCCCGTACTCTGCAATCACTTCACGAAGAGGGTGGAAGCAGCAGACGTCTTTTAGCGTAGCGGTTGTGCGCCGCAAAACGACCTGCCCATCTTAGGCCCACGTGATATCCTGCAAACGCAATCAGCAAACCGCCGAAGATATCTGCCACATAGTGCTGGCCTGTGAACAGCGTAGAGAGCGAAACAATCACGACAATCAGTGTCCACCAAAATTTTGAGTGCGGATACCAGCGACTATAGAATAATGCCAGCAGGGTTGTGATATAGATATGCCCGCTTGGGAAGGCATCGTATCGTCCCCAGTCGGCGTGAATGGTCCGAAGAAGCGATGAAAATAGATCGGTTCCCATAATGGTGAACGGACTCACGTAGGTCGGAAAGAAGATAAAGATGAGTACTGAAACTGTACAGGTGAAAATAAATCCGATGACGAACGAGCGAAACAACTGGTCATCCATCTTGAAGAGTGCCCACAAAAAACTGGATAGCCAAAGCACATAGCACAACACGTATGGCAATACCCAGATCGACCATATCGGGAAAATGTCGATTGGTAACTTGGGTTCGAACCCTCCGGTCGTGCGGTCACTGGTGGGAATGTAGATCAGTTGAATACAAAAAATAAGGAGTACAAGCAGGAATCGTTGACCGCGTGATAAGCTCTGCCGGTATTTCATCCCTCTTTTAATTCGCTGGGCGTGGGAAGGCATAATCTGTCTCTCAAAAATAATAACAGTCACTTATGACATAGCGTCATATTGATAAAATCGTAAAGCGACTGTCAGGTGATGTTTCGTCTGGGTTATTAACCCATACGAAGATGACATTGTATTTGCTATGGGTGACTCTTACATCAGGTACATTTCATATAACTTATTGAGGTTAACATAAATTCAGTAAATCACGAATTTGATTCTAACCTCAGCATAACCCGTCATTGCGAGGGTTCTTTGCGAAGCAATCTCATATTTTCGAGCAATTTTCCGTCTGAGGAGTAAGATTGCTTCGTCGGGAAAGGCACCCTCCTC
>JANMSY010000469.1:0-3173 GCA_031389865.1 Anaerolineales bacterium
GGCTGCCGCTTCCATCCGCGTTGCCCTGTAGCCATGGATATCTGCAAACAGATAGACCCGCGTCTTTTTCAGGTCAGCGACTCGCATTGGGCAGCGTGTCTGTTGGTGGTGAAATAGATGCTGGATATTACAAGTCTCCAAAACCCGCGCGTCAAACAGATCGTCAAACTGCGCGACGACCGCAAAGAGCGGCAGCATGAAGGGCTGATGCTCGTGGAAGGCTACGACGAGATCTACCTCGCCCTGGCCGCAGGGTATTTCCCACGCACACTGTTGATCGCCCCGGAGCTGGCTGCTGTACGCGGCCGTGAGATAAAGGACGTCACCGCTGAGATGCTCACTGTTTCCCCGGCGGTGTTCGAGAAGATGTCGTATCGCCAAAATCCAGATGGCTGGCTGGGAGTCTTTCCCATCCCAGGCATCTCGCTCAACGATTTGAAGTTAAGTGAATCACCGTTGATCATTGTTGCTGAATCGATCGAGAAGCCTGGTAACCTGGGTGCCATCCTGCGCACAGCCGACGCGGCCCACGTGGATGCTGTGCTGGTCTGCGACCCGCGCGTGGACGCCTACAGCCCGAACGTTGTCCGTGCGTCACGCGGAACGATCTTCACGGTTCCTGTCGTGGAGACAAAAAGCTTGCAGGCATTGGTCTTTCTGCAGCAGCGCGGCATACAGATCCTCGCTGCCACACCCTCTGCCGAGGCGGAGTATACGAGTCAGGATCTGCGCGCCCCGCTCGCGGTGGCGGTGGGAACTGAAAATGAGGGGCTTAGCCCGTTGTGGATGAATCAGGCGGACGTCAAAGTACGAATCCCGATGATGGGGAAAGTCAATTCGTTGAATGTTTCGATTGCCACGGCACTGATCATCTTTGAAGCCGTGCGGCAACGCGCATGAATGAGGAGCATCCAAATTCTGTTCCGCAGGAATCAGCCGCGCGGATCTTTATCCGTTTTCTGAAATTTGGCCTGCTCGCCTGGGGTGGACCCGTTGCGCAGATCGCCATGCTCCGTCAGGAGCTGGTGGATGAGGAACACTGGGTCAGCAATGAACGCTTCAACCGCGTGCTGGCGGTATATCAAGTTCTGCCCGGACCGGAAGCACATGAGCTGTGTGTGTACTTCGGCTTTCTGGCGGGCGGCCGCATTGGGGCAGTCCTGGCTGGGCTGGCGTTCATGCTACCGGGGTTTGTGCTGATGCTTATGCTCTCGTGGTTCTATGTGACGTATGGGATCACCTCCCTGTTATTTGCCGCTGTGTTTTACGGGTTTCAGGCTTCGATTGGCGCATTGATTGTACGCGCTGTCCATCGTATTGGTGAACACGCACTGCACAATAAATGGCTGTCGGGAATTGCACTCTTGAGCGCAATCGCAACATTTCTGAACTTCAACTTCCTGGTCGTGCTCGCCCTCGGCGGGTTGATCTATGCCATGGTTCGCCGTCAGATCAAGCCATCTTCCTTGAGCATGGTTTTCCTGCCATTCACGGGCGCGAGCGTTCTATTAACGCTGACTGGGCCATCCACGCTTGAACTCTTCGGCTACGGTTTGCGGACCGGGCTTTTGACCTTTGGCGGAGCCTATACAGCCATCCCGTTCCTGCAGCGGGACGCGGTGATTGTGGGTGCGTGGATGACGAACCAGCAGTTCCTCGACGGTTTGGCGCTCTCGAGCATTCTACCTGCTCCGTTGATCATCTTTTCCACATTTGTCGGGTATCTCGGGAATGGCTTGCCTGGCGCGCTGATGATCACAGTGGGAGTCTTTTTGCCCGCCTTTGCCTTCACCCTGATCGGTCATCAATTCTTTGAGCGGCTTGTGGATAACAAACAACTGCATTCCTTCCTCGATGGTGTGACGGCCGCGGTGGTCGGGCTGATCGCTGCGACTGCTGTGCAGCTCCTGCGTGTGGCGTTGCCTGACATTCCCGCGATCTTTATTTTTATCCTTTCGCTGATCGCTGTATATCAATGGAAAGCGAAAGCCGCCGTGGCGGGCATCATTCTGGGTGCGGGGCTGCTGGGGTTGCTGGTAAAAACAATTTGGTGAGTCACCAACCTTGCGAAGGTTTGAAACCTTCGCAAGGTTGAGTAAACGGAGAAGAAATGAATTGGGTTATTGCCGTCATCGTTCTCGTTGTGATTGGCTTTATTCTCGACCGTGAAGTCTATTTCTACGAAGGTGCACACCTGGGACCAGGACTGCAATCGTGGCTGTATGACCGCTGGGCTACGAAATACGACGCGGGCAAGCGCCAGAGTCAACTGCACGATGACGAGATGTTGGCCCAGCCGTTGCTCGAAGAATTCAACGATGTGCCCGACCCCTTCATCCTGGATTTTGCCACCGGCACGGGACGTCTTTCTTTTGCGCTGATGAATAAGCCCGAGTTCAAAGGGCGGATCATCGCCCTCGACATTTCACAGGGAATGCTGGAACAGGCCATATCAAAACTTCACTCGCGCGCTGAGCGCGTCGAATTCCTCCGTCATCGATCCATGCCACTCCCATTCCCAGATGCGACGTTTGATGCAGTGTGCTGCCTCGAGGTGCTGGAGTTGCTGCCCGATGCACAAGCCGCGCTGCATGAGATGTCGCGCCTCCTACGCCCGGGCGGAAGCCTGCTCACCTCACGTGGGACGGAAGAGTCAGGGCGCAGGGCAAAGGTCAAGAGTAAAGTGGAGATTACTTCCATTCTGGAAGCAAGTGGATTCGAAAACATCCAGATCACAGCGTGGTGGAAGTTGTTCGACCGTATCCTTGCGAGCAAAGCTGGCATTTCAGAACCTGTGGGTGTCAAGCCTCTCATGCATGTGTTGAAATGTCAGACATGTGGGCAAACCTCATGGACACCGCTGGCGGGTGCCCTGCAGTGCTCCAGTTGTGGAAATCAATTGCCCGTTACAGAGAAAGGGATCGTGTTAAATTAGTTCTTGGTGCAAAACTCTCAAGATCAGCCTTGCGAAGGTTTTCAGCAAGCGCCGAAGCACCTTAAGAGCAACCTTCGCAAGGCTTTTGCACCAGAAACTAAATTCAGTAAATCACGAATTTGATTCTAACCTCAGCATAACCCGTCATTGCGAGGGTTCTTTGCGAAGCAATCTCATATTTTCGAGCAATTTTCCGTCTGAGGAGTAAGATTGCTTCGTCGGGAAAGGCACCCTCCTC
>JANMSY010000470.1:0-10021 GCA_031389865.1 Anaerolineales bacterium
GAGGAGGGTGCCTTTCCCGACGAAGCAATCTTACTCCTCAGACGGAAAATTGCTCGAAAATATGAGATTGCTTCGCAAAGAACCCTCGCAATGACGGGTTATGCTGAGGTTAGAATCAAATTCGTGATTTACTGAATTTAGCAATTACCGTAATTTCATGGAAAAATCGAGCTGTCTTTCCTCACAGAGCTCCACGATGGAGGTAAATGATGTACCGGAATTTTAAGGATGGAATACGAAGTCTCCTGACCTCACCCATTCACAATCCATTCCGAAGTCTGGAGACTTCGGAGTCCTCCCCTGGACCGAGACTGTACCATTACCTCCGGGAGAATGAACACGAGAAGTCGCGCATTCACCTTAGAATTGATCCAGATGGACATGGCACGCTCATTGTCAATGCGAGCAGTGTGATGCATTTGAACCCGACTGCCACGTACATGGCGTGGATGTTCCTGGAGGGCAGGACAGAAGGAGAAGGAATTCGTGCGCTGACCTCCCGGTATTCCGTCTCAAAGCGGCAGGCTCAGAACGACCTTTCATCCTTCGGCATTCAATTTGAAGAATTGATCCGCCCGGAGGGAGCGTGCCCGGTCCACGAGTTGGAACTGGACCCGTTGATGCCTTTTAGCATGCGTCCGAGCGCGCCCTATCGCATGGATCTGGCTGTCACCTATCGCTGCAATAACGACTGCGCGCACTGTTACAACGCGCGGGAACGGAATTTCCCTGAACTGACCACAGAGCAATGGTTCAAGATCATTGATCGGCTCTGGGAATTGGGCGTTCCGCACATTGTGTTTACGGGCGGTGAAGCAACTCTGCGGAATGATCTGCCAGAGCTGATCAGGCACGCAGAAGCCAACGGGCAGATCACAGGTTTAAATACAAATGCTCGAAGATTATCAGATGAGAAGTATGTGCAGAAGCTTGTCGATGCCGGTCTCGATCATGTGCAAATCACGGTTGAGTCCTGCGATGAAAAGATCCATGATGAGATGATGCGGTCCAATGGTGCATTCAAACAGACTCTTGCCGGCCTGAAAAATGCACTACAGAGTGATCTCTATGTCATGACGAATACCACCATGCTTCGCACAAACGCGCATACCATTCCTGATACCCTTGATTTCCTTGCGGATATCGGCGTACCCACTATTGGGTTGAACGCACTGATCTATTCGGGTCAGGGTCTTACTGTAGGGACGGGCCTGCACGAGCGCGAATTGCAGCCTCTACTGGATATCGCCACCCGCAAAACCAATGAACAAGGTCAGAGGCTGATCTGGTATACACCCACTCAATATTGCGAGTTCGACCCAACTGCAAATCATCTCGGTGTAAAAGGGTGCACCGCTGCGCTGTATAGCATGTGCATCGAATCCAATGGAGATGTGTTGCCGTGCCAGTCGTATTACCATCCGCTGGGCAACCTGCTGACCGACTCCTGGGACTCGATCTGGAACCACAAACTTTCTGTGCAACTGCGCGAGAGGCGGAACCTGCCGGCCAAATGCGGAAACTGTCCCGTCGTTGCAGAGTGCGGCGGTGGATGTCCATTACAATTCGCTGGAGCGCAAAATCCCCAGTCTGCCGTTGAATGATCAGGCAATCTATACCCAGGGCGGTCATAAATTGCGCTTTTTCAAAGGTGGGAAAGCGCAATTTGTGACGGTGGGCATTATACAGACATTGAAGTGGAGATATTGATGAATGAACTTGATTGGATTAAAGAATTTCCTGCAGCGGTCACCGTATGTGACTCGGATGGAATCCTGCTTGAGATGAACGATAAGGCTGCCAAAGGCTACGAGAAGGAAGGGGGGCGCAAGCTGATCGGTTCAAACCTGCTCGATTGCCATCCCGAGCCAGCGCGTACCAAGACGGAATGCCTACTGGCTGCACGTGAGAAAAATAGTTACACCATCGAAAAGAATGGCCTAAAAAAGTTGATCTATCAATCGCCCTGGTACCGCCATGGGGAATATGCAGGGTTCGTGGAACTCTCACTCGAAATTCCATTCGAAATGCCTCATTTCATCCGCGCTTCATAGGAAGGTGCATCATGAATATTTTGGATCGTCTTGCCGACCGTTTCTCAAAAGTGAAGCCGCTGCAAACCGGCATGTATCACCTCCAGACCATGCAGGATGACAAACCATATCGCCTGCACCTAAGACTGCGAAGCGATGGCTCCGGTATCTTGATCGTCAACGCTTCCACAGTGCTGCAATTAAATCCGACAGCGGCTGAATATGCGTTCCATTTCATCCAGGGTGCCACAGCGCAGGAAGCAGCGAAACAGGTGGCAGCGCGCTACCGCGTGAACCGGGATACAGCGCTGGAAGACTATGGTGCCTTTGTAAACAGGATCCAGACATTGATCTCCACGCCTGACCTGGACCCCGTCTCTTTCCTGGACTTTGAGCGGGTTGCCCCTCATTCAACGGATTTGACCGCCCCGCTGCGCCTCGACTGCGCGCTCACCTACCGGCTGCACCCCAATACACAGGCAGAATACGCGCCGACCAAACGCGTCGCCCGCGAGTTATCCACTGATGAATGGAAAGCAATTATCGACGGAGCCTGGCAGGTGGGGATTCCACACATCACATTTACCGGTGGCGAGGCCACCCTGCGTGATGATTTACTGGAGCTGATCTCGCAAGCAGAATTGAATGGGCAGGTCTGCGGGCTGCTCACAGATGGATTGAAACTGAGAGAAGAAAACTATCTTGCGCAACTTCTGCAGACCGGCCTCGATCACATTCTTTTCATTCTTCAAGCCAATAATACAGAATCCTGGATGGCATTGGAAACTGTGTTGCATGAAGATATCTTTGTCACTGTCCACATCACGCTGGATAAAGAGAATGCAAAAAGTACCGGAGAAACTCTGGAACGATTGGCAGACCTGGATGTACAGAGCTTGTCATTAAGCACATCGGATGAATCGCTGCGTGAAAACCTGGCTGCCCTCCTTGATGCTGCGGCCAATTTGGGGCTCACTGTGAGGTTCGATCTACCAGTGCCGTATTCCACGCAGAATCCGGTGGCTTACGAAACGCAGGAAGATGACATTCCCGAAGGCGCTGGCAAAGCATGGTTGTATGTGGAGCCAGATGGTGATGTGCTTCCCGCACAGGGTAAAGCGAGCCGGGTTCTGGGTAATTTCTTAACAGACGAGTGGAGCAAGATCTATCCGCGAAGCCAATGAACTGGCACACGCGCTACACCCAGCAGGCAAAATGGACTCGCGACCTGCGAACGTATCTTTTCAACAGGGCAGGGTTGCAGGATGCGAGCCGCGTGCTGGAAGTGGGCTGCGGCACCGGCGCCATTCTCTCCGAATTGCCGACTCATCGTTCGATTCACGGCCTGGACCTTGACGCTGCCGCGCTTGCCCAGTGCCAAATCCACGTACCCGGGGCCTCACTTATACGCGGCAATGCAATGCAGCTTCCATATCCCTCTGAAACATTCGACATTGTGTATTGTCACTATCTCCTGTTATGGGTGCGTGATCCAGTACAAGCCCTGCTCGAAATGAAGCGCGTCACGCGACCGGGCGCACATGTGATCGCGTTCGCTGAGCCCGATTACACGGCGCGTGTTGATAAACCGCCTGAACTGATCCCGCTGGGTACATGGCAAACTGAATCGCTGCTAAAACAGGGTGCAGATCCGGGTTTGGGCGCGCGGCTTGCCGAGTTGTTCTTTCAGGCGGGGATAAAGATCAATGAAACGGGAACCATTCAAAGCGCGGAAGCAGCACCGTCGCCTGATGAATGGGAGCTGGAATGGCATGTGATCGAATCTGATTTAATAGGACTCGTCGCAGGCGAAGATATCCAGGCAATGAAAAGCCGGGATCAGCGCGCGTGGCAGCAGGGCGAAAGAGTGCTGCATGTGCCTACGTATTTTGCGTGGGGCACGGTGTAAAAAAACAGGCAACGGGGAAATTTCCGAGCATATTGATATCCCGCTTTAGCAGGCACTTCATCCACTTATTGAATCGAAATCAGGCACACCACGTCAACCCCTGATGGGGATCTGTCAGGCTCCTCGCAAATTGCAACGGGAAGAGATCAGCCAAACGAGGAGGCTTGACGGAACCACTCATACGCTCGTTGATGAAATTTTGGGAATACATCCAATGGATCCAGGTCTGGATGATGTCGTAATAACTCATCACCAGGAAGGCATGTTCCTCGCCTTCGTTGGGGCCATCGGACAGGTTAACGATATACAGGCCAACATGGTCTGGCTTAAGCTGTCTCACCCGTATATCACCGGTAAAGTGGATGAAGGAACTCAGCACATTGCGATACATATTCAAGGCCTGGGCATCCAGGCCGCCAACTCGGCAATCAAAGAGGAAGATATCCCTTGCACGAGTCAGGAAAACCTCTTTCATGGATCCGATAATCATGGTAACCTCTGGGGTATATTTTAGCACAAATGTTCTAAAAATCGGATACAATATTGCCAGGAAGGGTGCACTAAAAAGTTGTAGATGAGTTTGCTCCCTTCGCCGTCCTCGGCGAAGAATTTACTGGCCGGACGCCGCCGCGGACGGCGGCTTGAGCCGATTTACCAACACACTTTGAGTGCTCCCGCCAGGAAACGTTCACACCGGTGTACGAGAGGAAAAATGTCGGTTTACATGTGGAAGTTCAATACCATTCCGGATCCAGAGGCTGTCGAGCGCTTTATCGATTCACAGGTGCCTTTATTTTCGCGTAACCTCAACTACATTGCAGGAGCAGACGGTCAGCCTATTGTTGACCTGATGAGAGTCGAACATAACTGCGGCGCGGTGAATCTGGAATTCCAGCTTAATGGCGTTGAGGGGCACACAGGCGAAGTCTTTAGTTTTCCGGGATATTACCCGGGCGATCTCGATGATGAAGGCAACGCCTTATTCAACCGCTGTGATACCCGTGGGCATTTCTATGGAAAGATTGTGGGGAAGATCCTGGACCGTGCCCGCAGAGCATTTGATATGGAGGTAACAACCGATGTCAAAAAACAACGGCAATTCCATCAAACCGCGTGAGCATGGCTCGCAGGTCGTGCTGGACCCGGACTTTCTGCTACGGCATGCTCTTTATATGCCTGACGGCGAAACCGTTGTGAAGTCTCATATGACCCTTGGACAGGCAATTGGAGCCATCGCGTTCGCGCACGTCAAGGAGAAGATGCCTCATCTTGCAGGCAAATGCAATGCCGCAAAGATTGAATTTAAGGATGGCAAATTCATCGTGAGCTTTGCCGATAACACCGATAATCTTATTTGTGAATTTCAATCCTGATCGTGTAGTGGGTCGTATCCCCTGAACAGAGCAGGTTGGGTCTACTTGACCCAACCCAGCCCAATGCGTCCGCGTTCGTTCTCGATCTTTAGGATTTCCACGTCAATAATATCTCCGACCTTAAGCACTGTCCCCATGGGGATCTGGGTGCGGTGCAGCAAGCCATCCTGCTTGATGCCGATATCCACAAAAGCCCCGAAGTCCACCACGTTGCGGACAGTTCCTTTGAGCTGCATGCCTGTCAGCAGGTCTTCGGCTTTAAGCACGTCGGACCGAAGAATGGGGATGGGCGTGTCTGCACGCGGGTCGCGGCCCGGGCGGACCAGTTGTTCAAGTATGTCTTTGAGCGTGGGAATGCCGCAATTCAATTGAGCAGCTAATGTGTCTGGCGTGGTTTTTGCAGTCAGTGCTTCCAGCGCAGGGATCCGCTCACTGATCGGCGAGCGACTTGAAAGTCCCGCGAGATTAAGAACAGCCTCTGCTATTTCGTAGGATTCGGGATGTATCGCCGAGCCATCCAGCGGGTTCGCCCCATTTTGAATCCGCATAAAGCCGGCTGCCTGTTCGAATGCCTTCGGCCCCAGCCCAGCCACCTTGCGCAGCGCAGCACGGGATTTGAACGCACCATTCGTGTCGCGGTGCGTGACAATGTTGTTTGCAAGCTTCGGGCCGATCCCGGCAACGTGGGTCAGCAACGCTGAGCTGGCCGTATTGACATCCACACCTACATTGTTGACCACGCTTTCGACAACGCCATCGAGCGTGTGCATGAGGGCTGTTTGATCCACGTCGTGCTGATACATGCCCACACCGATCGACTTGGGGTCGATCTTTACCAGTTCGGCAAGCGGGTCCTGGGCGCGGCGTGCAATGGAGACCGCGCCGCGGATCGTCACATCCAGGCCAGGGAATTCCTGGCGGGCCAGGGCGGACGCCGAATACACCGATGCGCCTGCTTCATTGACTATTAAGTACTTTGTTGCAGGTTGCAAGTTGGAAGGTTGGAAAGTTTCGGATTGCACTGATGGTCGAGTCGAGCGAGTACTTTTCTCACTCGTATCGAGACCACGTATTATCTCAGCGACAAGCTTTTCTGTTTCACGCGAAGCTGTGCCATTCCCGATGGTGACCAAGGTGACATGATGGCGATTGATCATGTCCTGCAGGGTGTTGATGGATCCTTTCCAATCGTTGCGGGGCTCATGCGGATAGATCGTACCCGTATCCAGCAGTTTGCCGGTGGCATCCACGACAGCGACTTTGCAGCCTGTACGAAAGCCGGGATCCAGCCCTAACACGATGTGATGTGCAAGCGGAGCCTGACTCAGCAGGGCCCGCAAATTTGTGGCAAAAACCTGAATGGCGTGGTTATCTGCACGTTCACCTTTTTCACGGCGGACGTCCCGCTCGATGGCGGGCAGCAAAAGACGCTCAGCCGAATCCTGGATCGCCAGCGCCAGTTGATCTGCAAAGGGGGACAGAATATCCTGCTCGAATTCAGTCTGAACCGCGTCCAGCCAATCGCGTTCTGGCACATCTACATGCACGCGCAGCACGCCTTCCTTTTCGCCACGCGTGATCGCAAGGATCTGATGGGGTTGCAGGCGATCCACCCGCGCCTCGAATTCATAATACGATTGAAAGACTGCTTTTTCATCCACTGCATCTTTTATCTTCTCGACGCGCAGCTTTGAGAATTTCAGTGCCTTTTCGCGTACCGCAGAACGGACATTGGCATGATCGCTGATCAGTTCCGCCACGATATCACGAGCGCCCTGTAGTGCCTCGGCAATATTGGTTACCTGGTCGTTGAGGAATTTCTCGGCAATTTTCTCAGGTGACCCCTGTGTGGGTTGCTCGATAATCAATTCGGCAAGCGGCTCCAGTCCTCTTTCGCGTGCGAGCATGGCGCGGGTGCGGCGTTTCTTTTTGTAGGGCGCATATAAGTCTTCGAGCGCGGTCATGGTGATGGCTGCATTGATGCTTTCGCGCAGTTCATCAGTCAGCTTGCCCTGCTCCTCGATGGATGCAAGGATGCTGGCACGACGTTCATCCAGCGCACGCAGGCGAACGAGTTCATCGGCAATGATGCGGATCTGGTCATCATCGAGCGACCCGGTCATTTCCTTGCGATAGCGGGCTATAAACGGGACGGTGTTGTCTTCATCCAGAAGATTGATTACGGCCGTCACCTGGGACGGTTTGACATTCAGTTGGGAAGCGATCTGTTCAGCGTGAGTCATGGGTTGATTCTATCATGTGGATTCATAAACTATCACATCGCTGCAGTAGCGCATGACCTCTTAAAACAAAAACCACCAGCAACATGTTTGGTGATTGATAACAAACTCAATTAAATGCTAGTCTGGACGGGGCAGTCCAGACTGGAGACCGAATTTAACTTCAAGTTTAAAGCATTAGGCATACGCTCCGAAACCTGCCGAGAGTGCAAAAAGAAATTTCAACACGTTTGGTATGTAAATCACTTGGAGCAGGAAAAGGATCGTACCAAAAGAAATCGAATGAGAATGACGCAAGCCGCAAGGAGTTACGTGTATTCATATCTGGACGAGCATCCTTGTGTTGACTGCGGTGAGCGTGATCCACGGATCCTTAACTTTGATCATGTAAAAGGAAAAGCAAGAACCGTGTCACTGCTTATTGCGGGGGGAGCCAGTGTTGAAAGGATAAAGATTGAAATCGCTATTTGCGTTGTCAGGTCTGCAAACTGCCATCGTATAAAAACTTCGGATGAGTTCAATTGGCGCCGGGGCAGAAGTTAATGTGGTAAAATCGGCCTCGATTTGGGGAATGGTGCAACGGCAGCACGTGTCTCTCTGGAAGACAAAATCTTGGTTCGAATCCAGGTTCCCCAGCTAACTCCCTCGCTTGAGGGAGTTTTTTTATGTGAGTGGTTTAAATTCACTCCCACAGGGTGGTGATGTATCCTTCAGGCCCAATGCCCGTTTGCGAGGTGGGATACATCGATCGGTTGGGAGTAAATGAAAGGTTGACCGAGTAGCACACAACTGCCCGTGTCCTACTTTTTCGTAACTGCCTTCGCTTCTCTGAAACGAAAAACCGTGCTCCCACAGGCACGGTTTTTGAATTACGCATGATCTATGGTTGAGTATTGACGGTTGACACGCGTTCGGGTTGACGCACGATCCAAACCAGGGCGAGACCAGTAATTGCTCCGGCAATCAGACCGCTGATGGCAGAGATGACTGATGTGCTTGCAACGGGGGCAATGGCAGGCTCGTTGAAAAAGAGTTCCAGGGCAACCTGACTCAGGTAGAATCCTGCTGTCCACCCGATCACGTTCGCCAGGATCCATGCCCAGATACTGGGAATTTCCCGTCGCAGCATTGGCCACTGGACAATTGCCACGATGACCCCAAAAAGCATGTAGCCGATAAGACCTCCCAGCGCTGTGCCAGCAAGGCTGTTGATGAGGAACAACCCCACCGCATACCCCACGGCCCAACTGGCTCCGCCTGCCAGGATCCAATCGGTTGCATCGACCAGATACTCTCTTAGCGCCACCCATTGCGCTAGGCCAATGAGAAAGCCAGCCAGCAGAGGGACGATCACGCGCGCCCAGGAAAGATCAAGAAGATTAACCACGGGTATCGCCAACAGGAATCCCAATAGCATGCCCACAGCAGTTGCCAGGGTCCACCCCAGCCACATGCCGAATTCATTCCGATTTACCTTGACCTCATCAATATCAATGCTCATATGGATCATCCTTTCCTATGGTTGACAAATAATTTCCCGCTCCACAAGCAGGGATTTACAATTTCTCATATATGTTTAACGTCACGAAAAGCCATTTCGTACGTTTTTAATCTTAAGAGATAGGAGGCAAAATGTACCGTCGAGCGTACCCTACAAGGAGAGTTGGAGGAGGGGGAGGATGTGGAGGGCGGCTGATATTTGCGGCCATCATTGCGGCTGTGTCCCTGTTCAGTTATTTTGGATCAAGACAGGATAACGCGGTGACAGGTGAGACCCAGTATATTGATATCACCGTGGATCAGGAAATTGCTCTGGGCTTGCAGGCCGCGCCGCAGATGGCAGCCGAGTTTGATGGCCTGGATGCAAGTGCGGCTGACCAGGCAATCGTGGACGATGTTGGGAATGCGATCGTGGCAAGCTCACCAGCCGGCCAGACTCCGTATGAGTTCGATTTTCATCTACTGGCAGATACTGAAACCATCAATGCCTTTGCATTGCCAGGTGGTCAGGTTTTCATTACGCGCGCACTGTACGATAAATTTCAGACCGAGGGGGAGCTTGCTGGTGTTTTGGGTCATGAGATCGCACACGTCGTGGCGCGCCATTCCGCAGAACACATTGCCAAAGCCAAGCTTACTGAGGGGCTGACGGGTGCTGCTGTGATTGCCACATATGACCCGCAGAACCCTGCCAGCGCAGGTTCTGCCCAGGTTGCAATGCTGCTCGGCCAATTGATCAATCTCAAATTTGGACGGGATGATGAACTGGAGTCCGATTTTCTGGGTGTTTGCTTCATGAACGACAGCGGCTATAACCCCCAGGAAATGGTGCGGGTGATGCAGGTGCTGGCTGAATCGAGGCAGGGCAACCAGCCGCCCGAATTTTTCAGCACACACCCCAACCCGGAACAACGCATAGAGCGTATCCAGGCAGCCGTCCAAAATGTGAGTGCCTGTCCATGATTG
>JANMSY010000471.1:0-2393 GCA_031389865.1 Anaerolineales bacterium
GAGGAGGGTGCCTTTCCCGACGAAGCAATCTTACTCCTCAGACGGAAAATTGCTCGAAAATATGAGATTGCTTCGCAAAGAACCCTCGCAATGACGGGTTATGCTGAGGTTAGAATCAAATTCGTGATTTACTGAATTTAACGTTGCTGGATCTTAGACGTGTGCCTGCTCTCGAAGCATGACGCGCGCCTCATACTCACGGACGCCGTCATCATTGGCACACTGGTTGCTGCAATAAATTCTGTTCCCGAACTGGACACCATGACCGACAAACGCAGATTGGCAATGTGCGCATCTCGGTGTTAGGGCATCCATGGCACATTCAAAACTATCAAAGATATGCCTTTCCCCTCCCAACCGAACCTCAAAGCACTGACCCTCAGCATTCCCACACACTTCACAACTTGCATTGCCCTGTACTTTATTCACTCTACTCATAAAAGCCCTCGTTACCTGAAATATAGAGTTGCAGCCCCGGGAAAATCCATTCCCAGGACGAGCAAGATCTCAAATTTATTTACTCCTGCTATTTGCAGATTGTGCCTTCTTGATATTTTTGCCGCCTGCCTTCTTTTGAGCAGCAGTAGGCTTGGATTTTTCCGCGACATTTTTGCGCGGCTTTGCCTCAAAGAGATCGCCAGTTTTGTGGACGGGCTTCGAGCCCAGCTTCCTGATCACGTCCTTCGCGTCTTTGGTATCCGCGACCAGTCCATCCCCATCCACATGTGCGTCCTCCTTGCCGATCAGCCACTTCACCGTGGCCCACGATCCGGTTTCGCGTTTGCCTGCCACCCGTTGAACGTGACCGGGGTCACCCACATCCTGCGTGCGGAATGTCACAAAATCATCACTCGGGCGCACTTCCACATGATAATACTCACCCTGTCCTGTGGTTCCGGGCGCCTTACGCCTGGAACGCGACTGAGTCTGTTTTCCACTTTTGCTGCCCGAAGTTGTTTTACGGCTGGTTGCGATGGGATTTTCTCCTTTCTCAAAAGTCTGTGAAATTTGATACTCACACATAATTGACAACGAGAACGGTAGACGGGTGTTACTGGAATACCATACCAAAAGGTTACAACAGCACTTTGGTTTTTGCTGTAATTAACATCGTAACAATACGTGAAATTGCACAAAAAAAGACTAAACAAATCTGGATAAATCACGTATGCTTTTACGAGATATGTCACATACCGCTCCTCAGGAACAGTGCTACACTGAATCATGAAGCCAAAAAGGAGACATATGTCCATCCATCCCCCTGAACCCTTCCGCATCAAAGTAACTGAATCGATCCGTCTCATTTCACCTGAAGAACGCGAGTCCGCGCTAGTGGAGGCGGGCTACAACCTGTTCCTGATGAATGCCGAGGATATTTTCATTGATCTGCTCACCGACTCAGGCACAGGCGCGATGAGCTCGGAGCAGTGGTCGGCGATCATGCGCGGCGACGAGTCGTATGCGGGCGCGCGCTCGTACCATCGTCTCAGGAGCGCGGTGGAGGATATTTTCGGGTTCAAACATTTTGTCCCCACACATCAGGGACGCGCCGCCGAGAACATTCTGGCCGCGTGTCTGGTGAAGCACGATCAATGGGTGCCGAGCAATATGCACTTTGACACCACAGACGCCAACATCCGTGCACGCGGTGGGCGTCCTGCGAACCTTGTGATTGACGAGGCACACGATCCCGACAATCCACATCCCTTCAAGGGCAATATGGATATCGCCAGGCTCACGGCGTTCATCGCACAATATGGGCGCGAGAAAATTCCATTTGGGATGATCACAGTGACGAATAACGCGGGAGGCGGACAGCCCGTCTCGATGGAGAATCTCAAGGCTGTTGCGGATGTCTACCACGGGAACGGGATCCCGTTCTTCATCGACGCAGCGCGCTACGCCGAAAACTGTTTCTTCATCCAGCAGCGTGAACCGGGCTATGAGTGCAAATCGGTGAAGGAGATCGCCCACGAAATGTTCTCTCTCGCGGACGGCATGACCATGTCGGCCAAGAAGGACGCCATCGTCAACATCGGTGGTTTGCTGTGTTTGAACGATGAGACGCTTTTCCAGGATATCAAGAACGAATTGATCCTGCGCGAAGGCTTCCCCACCTACGGCGGACTCGCGGGCCGTGACCTCGACGCGATGGCTGTTGGCCTGTATGAGGGACTGGACGAATCCTATCTTGCCTATCGAATCGGGCAAACCGCTTATCTGACAACCCGCCTCAACGACGCAGGCATTCCCACCATCCAGCCCGCAGGCGGACACGGTGTCTACGTCAACGCAGGAGCAGTGTTGCCTCATATTCCGAACTATGAATTTCCTGCGCAGGCCCTCGCAGTTGAACTTTATCGCGAAGGCGGCATTCGCGGCGTGGAGATCGG
>JANMSY010000505.1:0-4164 GCA_031389865.1 Anaerolineales bacterium
CTTCGACGGTTGCGAGCACAACACGTCCCATGATCTCGCGCGCTTCACCGAGTTTCAATAACTCAGGTTCAAGCACCGCGACAGCGGCTTTCATTGCCTCGCCTGCCATTACCAGCTCAGGCAGAAATGCTTCGCCCTTGCCGAACTGGTCCCCGATGTAATTGACGCCGACCACGAATCCCTTTGTGATCGTGTCGAGTGGGTGCATTTGCAGGTCAATGGATTTTTGCGCAAGCTCAGTCGCCTGCTCAGATTCGCCATCGATAATGCTTTGTGCCATGGCCTTGTAGAGTTCTTCAGTCATCATGCATTCTCCTTATTTTTTAGTGTTCTTCATCAGGGGTGAGACCTGTTCTTCTTTTTCACGCAATAATTCCGCAGGGATATTCAGATACTCCTCCAGCCATTTACCCGATTCCAGGACATGCTCAATGGATTTTTGTACGGCCCGGGCCATATCACCTTTTTTCAGTGCATCCACAATGGCAACATGTTCCTGGTACGTGGTCAGCATGCTATCTGACATCAATTCGGGATGACGGAAGAGCGCCTCATACAGAAGCCAGTCGGGGAATGCATTGGATACCACCGCGTACAACTTGATGAGCAGATCGTTCTTCGTCGCTTCTGCGATCGCAGAATGGAATTCACGGCTGGATTTTCGCTCAGAAGAGACATCCTTCAACGTTTCATGCTTCTTCATTTTATCGAGCGTTCCTTCCAGGGCCGCAATCTGCTCCTGTGTTATCTTGCTGGCCGCCTCCTGGGCGATGACCGCTTCGAGGAACAGCCGCAAGCCATAGGCTTCCACCACATCCTTCGTGGACATCTCACGCACGCGCACGCCGCGATAGGGGACACGTTCCGCCAGGCCCGCCGATACGAGCAGATCCAGCGCCTCACGGACCGGGGTCATGCTCACGCCCAATTGGGTGGCGATATCGTCCTGCCTCAGCCAGTCGCCGGGTTTGTATGTGCCGGAGATGATCTTTTCGTGCAGAACATCCGAAATATCCTCTTTTAGGGGCCTTTTGTGGATGAGATCGGTTTCTTCGTGCATTAAAGGGTTTACAGCCATCAACCTGTCCTCTTGAAGGCTATTATATATTATATATAATCTTTGGGATAGGAAGTTTCAGGGGAATGTGCAGGTGACAAACGTCACTGATTAGGAAGCGAGCGGTCTAGGCGTTGACTTTCTCTTTCAACAGAAGTGCCAGCGGGGATGCGAGAAGGACCAGCCCCGTGGTCATCACCAGTACAGTGGGAAAACCATAACGTTCGGCAAGTGGACCCGTCAGCAGCATGCCCAGCGCGCCCGAAGAGAAGATGAAACCCAAAATTAGCCCGGAAGCCAAGGCCATTCCGCCCGTGATGATGCGCTGGGCCAGCACAACCATGATGCTGTGAACCGACCCCGTTGCCGCGCCTGCGAGTGGGATCAACAGATACAGCCACAGCGACCATCCGATCTGGCTCATGATAAAGATGGGCAGGGCTGCAAATAACAACGCGATGGCAGCAACCTTGCGCTTTGTATAGATATCTCCAAAGTGACCGCCGATCACATTGCCCAGGGCTGAACCACCCATAAAGAGACCGGCAATGTTTCCATACGTCACTGCGCTTAGCCCCAGGTCCTTCAGATACTTCGGAACAAAATTGATCATATTTGCCTGCGACCATGATTGCAGTGTTGCCACAATGGCAAGGATAATGATGAATCCCACACTCGCTCGCAGGCGCACTTTGCCATCACCGTGTGCGGGTTTGGGATGCGGATGATTCTTTCGCAGCTGATATGCCAGTGAAAACCCAATCGGTATCGAGACGATGGGCAGTATGATCAGCCAGGGTAAACCCAATCTCGCCAGAATTAATCCTGTGATGGCCGGGCCAATGAAATGTCCCAGTTGCCCTGCCGTGAAGAACAGGGAGGTGGCAGTGGTTTCGCGGCCGGCCATGAGATGCCGTCCCTGCAGGGTGGCCTGGACGGTGCCAACAGGATGAAAGGAGGAGGATCCGAGTGCGGCGATGATGAGGCAGGTGAGTCCGCCTGGGCCGGGGATGTAGACCGCGCCTGAGTAGAACACCGTCATCCACAGCACGCCGCCCGCCGCCAGCCAGCGCGGTCCCACGCGGTCTGAGATCCAGCCGAAGAAGGGCTGCGTCAGTGCGGATGCCCAAATGTAGATCGTTGAGATCAACGCGATCTGCGTTTCGGTGAGCCCGAGGTACGTCAGCAGCACGGGACGGCTGGCGTTGAACACATCCACCATGAAATGACTGAAGGCGACGGACGAGAAAAGCGAATCGAAAAGTAACGACATGAATGATTTATGATTTCTGGTTTATAAGGTGAGCCTGCTGATAGAGATGATGCTGGCTGATGTATTCGTAGACTGGCAGCGGAAGATAATAACGATATGGACGCCCGTCCGCAATGCGGCTCCTGATCTCACGCGAGGCGATCTCGAGAAGCGGCGCGTCCACATAATGGACCTTGGAGCTGATGCCCGGTAATTCGCGTTCCAGCTCTTCCAGGTTTGGCTCCTCACCCGGACGGCGCATCACCCCAACCCAGTGACAGGCATACAGCAATTCCCTGGGGCGGTGCCAGGTGGGAAGGTCATTCAACGAGTCGCCGCCGATGATTGGCGTAATGTCGGCATCGGGATATTTTTCGGCAATCGCCTCCACTGTATCCAGTGTGTAGTGCGGACCCGGCCGATCCAGCTCTATCCGTGAAAGTTCAAAGGTCGGGTTATCCGCGATGGCAAGGTTCAACATCGCCAGGCGGTGCTCAACGGAGGTGATGACCTGGTCCTGTTTATGAGGAGGGTCAGGCGTGAGTATCCACAACAGGCGGTCAAGCCCCAGTTGTGCGTGGGCTTCAGAAGCGAGAATCAGATGACCGAGGTGCGGCGGGTCGAATGTTCCACCAAATAGGCCGATCTGCTGGCGTGCCATGCTTAAAGTATATCTTCATTTGGCCGTCATTGCGAGCCCTGCGAGCCCCTGGACGGTTGAAGCAATCTCTACAGTAGACAGAGTTAATTTCCCTGGCTGGGGATCACCTCGGACACGGTGCTGCCTCGCAACGACATGTGTTTTCCAAATGGTATACTCGCAGAAACGAGGTGACCTATGAATCAAACATACGATGCAATTGTCATTGGTGCAGGCGTGATGGGCGCCAGTATCGCCTTCCACCTCGCCGAGCGCGGACTTAAAGTCGCCATCCTTGAACGGAATGTCACTGCTTCGGGCGCGACAGGCCACTCGAGCGGACTCGTCCGCATGCATTATGATCTCGCCGCTGAATCAGCACTGACCTTCGCCAGTTACAAGTATTACTTCAACAACTGGAAGGAACGAGTCGGCGGGGAATGTGGCTTCATGCGAACAGGCTTCATGCAGATCGCCAGGCGCGAGCATGAGGATAAACTGCGCGGCAACGTCGCCAACCAGCAGCGCATCGGCATCAATACCTCCGTCATCTCAGCGGACGATGTGAAGAAACTTGTCCCTGATTTCCTCACCGACCAGTTCGACTTCGCCGCCTACGAACCCGATTCAGGCTACGCCGATGCGACCCTGACCAGCAATTCGTTCATCGATGCCGCCAAACGCAACGGGGCAGCGTTGATCCAAAATTGCGAAGTGACCGCCATCCACACGTCCCGTTCGCCACATTCCCCTCTCTCACGAAGCGAACGGGACACGTCAGGCGGACGTGTAACAGGCGTCAGCACCACCCAAGGCGAATTCGCGGCGCCCATCGTCATCAACGCGGCAGGAGCGTGGGCGAAGCATGTCGCACAACTCGCCGATGTCGATATCCCGCTCGAGACGTGGACGCACGATGTGGCATTCCTCCATCGCCCGCCGTCGCTGGGCAGAATCCCGGCAGTGATCGACGACACCATCAACTGTTACTTCCGTCCCGAGGGCAGTGCGCTGATCCTGGCCGCGGGCGAAGATGAAAGCCTGCGCGGCGAAGCTCCCGATGCCGAAGACCAAACGCCCACGCCTACGTTTCTTGAGAAGCTCATAGAAGCGATGGTTCAGCGGATCCCCAGGATCGAAGAGATCGGCCTGCACTCCATCCACTTTGGGCGCGACGGTATCACCCCCGACCAGCGAGCCATCTACAGCGCAGCG
>JANMSY010000530.1:0-8052 GCA_031389865.1 Anaerolineales bacterium
TGAGTGGAGCGAAGCATCTCTGATCAATTCATCCAGACCCTTCAATCGCTGCGCTCCTTCAGAGTGACATAAACGAGTAAATATGAGCAACAAACTAATTGACCTCAGCCACGAAGTTGAACATGGGATGATCACCTATAAGGGACTCCCCGCGCCGATCATCTGTGATTTTCTATCGCGCGAGGAATCCCGTAAACATTATGCCGATGGAACTGAATTCAACATCGGCAAAATCGAAATGGTTGCCAACACGGGCACGTATGTAGATAGTCCCTTTCACCGTTTTTCAGATGGGATGGACCTGTCGGGAATTGCCCCTGAAATCATTGGCTGACCTTGAGGGAGTTGTCATCCACGTGCAGGGGTATGGACGCGCAATTCCTGCGGCTGCCTTCGATGGAGTCAACCTTGCAGGCAAGGCAGTGCTCATTCATACCGGCTGGTCACGTCACTGGCGTACAGATCATTACTTCGAGGGCCATCCCTTCCTCACAAGAGAGGCAGCGCAATATGTAGCGGAATCAGGTGCCGCTTTCGTTGGAATCGACACCTATAACATTGATGACACAACAGATGGTACACGTCCCGCTCATACGATCCTGCTCGGCAATCGCATCCCGATCTGCGAGCACATGTGCGGGCTTGAGAATCTGCCTGATCACGGATTCCGTTTTCATGCCGCACCTGTCAAGGTTAAGGCATTCGGAACCTTCCCAGTAAGAGCCTACGCCGTCCTGGATAAATAACACGATGAATTTCTTCAGCAAACATGTCCTTTTCCTTGGCGCGCACCCCGATGACATTGAGTTGGGCTGCGGTGCATTGCTTCATCACATTGCGAAACAGACCGATCTGCTGTGTGTGACGCTTTCTGATAATCAAAAAAACCCTGATCTGCAGAACGTAAAAAACGAACATTTTGAATCGATGGCAGCGCTGGGTGTGCCGGAGGAAAAGATCATCCTGGGTCCATTCACGACGCGTGTTTTTCCGAATTCCCGCCAGGAGATCCTGGAATATTTTCTCAAGCTGCGCAGGGAGTTCCAGCCCGACTTGATCTTCGTCCATTCAAAACAGGATGTGCACCAGGATCATCTCACCATGACCGATGAAGCGCTGCGCGCCTTCCGCGGCATCACCGTCCTCGGCTTTGACGTGGTTCGTTCCTCCTACGGTTTCTTCCCTCATTTTCTGGTCGAGGTCACCGAAGAGGATGTCAACAAGAAGATCGAGGCGCTTTCCTGTTATGAAACGTACCGTGACCGATATTACTTTAACAGTGAGCTAACCCGTTCCATTATGGTGCGGCACGGCGCGCTGGCGGAACGCCCGTTTGCTGAGGGATTTGATATTTTGAGGATCGTGGGAGAGTTTTCCAAAGAGTAGGAAATGGAGGCATATTATTGAGCGTATAACAAGGCCTCACAGGTTCGAATACGCAGGGGCTTGGTAATAACAATAAAACGAGGAAAGATGATACACATCCTTCCTCGTTTTGTTTTGAATTAATTCTATTCCTTTGGGATTCCCACCTGGATCATCCCATCTACAACCTGCACTGGATAGGCAGGAACATCGACTACCACCGGCAACTGCACAGCCTTCCCCGTTCTCACATCAAACTCACCACCGTGCCGAGGGCAGACAATATTGTGGCCTTCCAAATCACCATCGCCAAGAGGCCCGTCATCGTGGGTACAAATATCCGCAATCGCAAAGAATTGACCCGCAATGTTGAAGATGACAATTTCCCTGCCTTCCACTTCAAAAAACAGACGTTCGCCATTCGGAAGTTCAGATGCAGGAGCGATTTCCAGATATTCAACTTTTGATTTATCCGCCTCAGTGTAATTGAACATGCTTACTCCACCAAACTGTCGCTGGCCTCACCCAGACCATATACACCTGCCTTCAATACCTTAAGCGAAAGAAGTGCGCACTTCAAGCGCACGGGACCCAGGTCAATGCCAAGCATGTCCAGAATATCCTGTTTGTTGAGCTGCTTCACGTCTTCGATCGGCTTGCCCACAATGGCTTCCATCAAAAGATCGGCAGACGCCTGTGAGATGGCACAACCGTGCCCATCAAAGCGCGCATCCGCGACATTGCCGTTCCCGTCGGTGCGAAGCGTGACCTCGATATGGTCGCCGCACAGCGGGTTATTATCCGCAAACTGGATATCGTGCGGATCAAGACGCCCCCGATAGCTGGGATTCTTATAGTGTTCGATGATTACTTCTCTGTAGAGGTCGTCCATAATTCTCAATACCGACGACTCCCGTCGTCGGACTCCGTTTATCCAAACAATTCCTTGACTTTATAAAGCCCATCCACTAGCAGGTCCACTTCATCCTTTGTGTTATACAAATAGAACGAAGCGCGGCTTGTGGCCGGGATTCCAAATTTTTCATGCAACGGTTGTGCACAGTGATGACCGGCGCGGACGGCAATCCCGTCCTTATCCAGGATCTGAGCCACGTCATGCGGATGGATGCCATCCAGTGTGAACGCAGCCACCCCACCCTTGTACTGGGCAGCGGGGCCAAACAGCTTCACCCCGGGAACTTCCTCCAACCGCTCGAGCGCGTATTCCGTTATCTCATGCTCATGCGCGGCAATGGCATCCATGCCGAGCGACGAGAGATAATCCACAGCCGCGCCAAAGCCGATGGCCTCTGCGATGGCGGGAGTCCCTGCTTCAAATTTGTGTGGAAGTGTGTTGGCACGGAAGGACCGCAGCTTGACTTCCTTGATCATGTCACCACCGCCCAGAAAAGGAGGCATCGCTTCAAGCAAAGCAGCTTTTCCATATAACGCGCCAATGCCGGTTGGTCCGCACATTTTGTGTGCAGAGAACGCCAGGAAATCGGCGTCGAGAGCTTGCACATCCACTTTCAGATGTGGAACTGATTGGGCGCCATCCACCAATGTGATTGCGCCCGCCTCATGCGCCAGGCGAATAATCTCGGCGGCGGGATTGATCGTGCCAAGGACGTTGGACATGTGCGTAAACGAGACCAGCTTCGGGCTTCGTGAAAGAAGCGAGCGGTACGCGTCCAGGTCCAGCATGCCATTTTCCGTCACAGGGATAAAATCAAGCTCAATGCCGCGTTCCGCTTGAAGCATGTGCCAGGGAACAAGATTGGAGTGGTGCTCCATCTCTGTCAAGATGATAAGATCACCTGCTTTTAAATTTGTGCGCGCCCACGAGTAGGCAACAAGATTGATCGATTCGGTGGTGTTGCGCGTGTAAATCACCTGTCGTGAGGAGGGTGCATTGATGAACTTTGCGATCTTTTCGCGCGCCGCCTCGTACATGCCAGTAGCTTCCTCAGCAAGTGTATGCACACCCCGATGAATATTGGCGTTGGAGCGGCGATAGTAACGATCCATCGCTTCGATGACGGCCAATGGCTTTTGCGATGTGGCCGTAGAATCAAGATAAACCAGCGGAACGTTTATGGCCGTTTCACGCTGGAGTATCGGAAAATCTTTTCGGATTTCGATTACGTTTAGAGACATAGGAAAGTAAACAAGCAGAGATATATGCAGGTGGACAGGTTGTACCCGTATACCTGTCCACTAATAATCAGGGATTGCCTTCTCGCGTTTGACCGTCTTGACGGAGCGAATGTGCTCCGAGCCGAGCGGATACCACAGGATGCGGTCTGGGACCATCCAGCCGTCGGTCAAATAGACATTCGAGCGGAACTGCACGGCAACCATTTTATTATCCACCTGCACAACAGTGCCGTTGATCCATCCACGGATGCGCTCTTTGTTCTTCTCATGGTCACAATACACATCAACTGTATCACCTACTTGAAAATCATGACCCAACCCTGGCGCTTTCATATAAGCATACTGCGGCAGGCGCAGTCCCTTGGATTTGCGTTCACTGGCACTTGACGGAGTATGCGGCGCTGATATTTTATTCGCTACGCGAACCTTATCGGGCGCACCCGGCTTTTCCTTGATGACGGGCTTTGTCGGTGACTTTGTCTCAACCACAGTTTTTGTCTTCGCCTTTATTTTTGCAATCATGGCTGCTCTCATTTCCTTCTCAAAACTTTTGGAATTAACCTGGCTTTAAACCATCTTTTCAGCAATATATTGCTGAAAACGTTCCCGTACGCCCTCGAACGGAATCCGCTGGAAAATGGGGTCGAAAAACCCTTCCACAACGATCTTCTCCGCTTCCGCCTGAGGGATACCGCGCGACTTCAAATAGAAGAGCGGTTCTGCTTCAAGTTTGCCAACGGTGGCGCCATGTGTACAGCGCACATCGTCTGCAAGAATTTCCAGACCCGGGATCGAATCGGCGCGTGCACCATCGCTCAGCACCAGATTGCGGTTCGCCTGGTAACCGTCCGTTTTTTGTGCGCCGGGCGCAACATAGATCATTCCCTGCCAGACCGAGCGGCTCCTGCCTTTTAACGCACCCTTGAACAACAAGTCGCTTGTTGTGTGCGGCGCGAAATGATTCTGTTGAGTATCGTGATCGAGATGCTGATTGCCATCGGTAAAGTAAAAACCAGACATGCGTCCCTGCGCGCCTTCGCCAGCCAGATCAAGTTCAGTAAAATTCTTGGTCAGGCGCGAGCCGATGGCGCCAAAGATCCAGTCGAGGTTGCCATTGCGTTCGACGCGGGCGCGTTCATGTGAGAAATTCCAAACGTGACGTCCCCAGGATTGCAGTTCGACAAACTTCATCGACGCATCCTGCATCACCTGGATCTCCACGATTCCGGCGTGCATCGAATTGGCTCCCTTTAATTCAGGCGACGCTGACTCGTGAACATACGTCACCGAGGCGCCTTCGTCCACCAGGACCAGGATATGTGAGACGTGAGCGAGGTCAATGCCTGGACCCCAGAGTACAGAATGAAGAGGTTCATCAACCGTCACGCCTTTGGGTACATACAACACGACACCATTTTGCGCGAATGCCCCAGCTAACGCGGAAAATTTCCCTTCCTCCACGTTGACAGTTTTGCCGAGCATCCTTGCCAATAGATCAGGATGCTCCTGTTCGGCAGTTTTTAGATCCGTGAAGATGACACCTCTCTGCGCAAGCTTTTCATCAAGATCGATCCTCGCTCCGCCGGGAGTGAGGATGATCTGTCCGCCGTGCTGGTCAGCCACCAGAGGCTTCAACAGATCTTCACGCACGGCGGGAAGGTCGCTTGTGTCAGTCAGGGCAAGCTTGAACTTGTCCACGGGGAGGTTATGGAGGTCGGTGCGGCGCCAGGCTTCCTGAGTGGTATTGGGGAGAGAATGTCTTTTGAACGCGTTCCAGGCCAGGCTCCGATAGGGAGAGACTGAAGCGCCTGCAGCGCGGATATCCGATTCAGTGAAAGCGAAATCCTTTGCGGTGGAATCGGCTCGCCGCGTCCTTGAAACAACAACTTTTGGCCTCTCCTGCATATTAACCGATGCTTCCTTCCATTTGCAGCGCGATCAAACGATTCATTTCGACGGCATATTCCATCGGCAATTCCTTGACAAGCGGTTCGATAAAACCAGAGACGACCATCGTAGTGGCCTGCTCTTCGCTGAGACCGCGCGACATAAGATAGAAGAGCTGCTCCTCCCCCACTTTGCTTACTGAAGCCTCGTGGCCGATGGTGACATCGTCTTCGTCAATCTCGATGGAGGGATACGTGTCTGAGCGGGATTGCGGATCGAGGAGAAGCGCGTCACAAACCACGTTGGACTTGACCCCCTTCGCGCCCTTATAGACCTTGACGAGACCGCGATAGGAAGCGCGTCCACCACCTTTGCTGATGGACTTGGATGTGATTTTGCTGGTGGTGTTTGGAGCAAAGTGGATCATTTTGCTGCCGGCATCCTGCGTTTGGCCCGGACCTGCGAAAGCCATGGAAAGCATTTCGCCGCGTGCACCCGGTTCCATCAAATAGCAGGATGGATATTTCATCGTAAGTTTCGAACCCAGATTGGCGTCGACCCACTCGTGCGAGGCATTGGCAAAAACCTTGGCACGCTGGGTCACAAGGTTGAAAACGTTGGTTGACCAGTTCTGAATGGTCGAATAACGCGAGCGTGCGCCCTGTTTGACAATGATTTCGATCACGCCGGAGTGAAATGAGTTGGTCGTGTATTGAGGAGCAGTACAGCCCTCCACATAATGCACCGATGCGCCTTCATCGACAATGATCAGCGTCCGCTCAAATTGACCGACATTTGCAGTGTTAAGGCGGAAATAAGCCTGCAAGGGCAAATCCACTTTTACACCCTTCGGCACATACACGAACGATCCGCCCGACCAAACTGCGCTATTTAAGGCGGCGAATTTGTTATCTTCGATTGGAATGACCGTCCCGAAATATTCGCGGAACAACTCAGGATATTGTCGCAGGCCATCTTCGATCGAAAGGAAGATCACACCCTGCTTTTCGAGATGTTCCAGAATGGAGTGATACACCATCTCTGACTCGTACTGTGCACCCACGCCTGCCAGAAATTTGCGCTCAGCTTCGGGGATTCCCAGTTTGTCAAAGGTCTTCTTGATGTCATCGGGAACATCGTCCCACGATTTCTCACTCTTCTCGGTCGGTTTGACATAGTAGAAAATATTGTCCAGATCGAGGTCGTTGAGCTCAGGTCCCCACGTCGGCATGGGGCGCGACAGGTAATGCTCCAGCGCCTTCAGGCGGAAGTCGAGCATCCACTGCGGTTCGCCTTTCATACGCGAAATATTCTCGACGACTTCCTTGCTCAAACCCCGCTGCGATTTAAACACATAGTTATCATCGCGATCATGGAAACCGTACTTATAATCACCGATATCATCCAGGATTTTGGTATCTTCGTTAAGTTTGGTATTTTCACTCATAGCTCACCAATCATTTCTCCAGAGGCAGGCTTATTCACTCTCAAGCCGATATCTGTTACCGTTTAATAAAACAACCCCACGCAAAAGTTTCCTACCCTTCGGGAACTGCGTCATACTTCTCGCGAACCCACTCGTAGCCTTTTTCTTCAAGGTGCAACGCCAGCTCAGGACCACCTGATTCGACGATCCGCCCGCCCAGCATGACATGAACATAATCAGGTTTGATGTAGTTCAACAGGCGCTGGTAGTGCGTGATCACCAACACGCCCAGGTCCTTGTTCATCAGGGTATTAACGCCTTCTGAAACAACGCGCAGGGCGTCAATATCGAGACCCGAATCGGTCTCATCCAGGATGGCAATCTCAGGGGTGAGAGTTGCCATCTGGAGGATTTCAGCACGCTTCTTTTCACCGCCTGAAAAACCTTCATTCAGATAACGACCCGCAAACGTCTGGTCCATTTTGAGCATGGCCATCTTTTCTTTGAGCAGCTTGCGGAACTCCGGGATTGGCATGCCTTTATCTTCCGGGTTTACGGCACGGCGACGTGAATTGATCGCTGTCCGCAGGAAGTTTGCAACGGTTACGCCTGGGATGGAAACAGGATATTGAAAGGCCAGAAAGATACCGAGCCGGGAGCGCTCATCAGGCTCCAATTCAAGGACATTCTGCCCCTTGAAAAAAACTTCACCTTCGGTGACGGTGTACGAGGGGTGCCCCATCAACGTGTATGCCAGTGTCGATTTGCCTGTACCGTTTGGGCCCATAATGGCATGGACTTTGCCCTGTTCTATGGTCAGGTCGAGCCCATTGAGGATTTCCTTTCCTTCGATGGATACATGCAAATTCTTGATTTCGAGTTGCGACATTCTTATTAAGCTCCTACCGTTTTTTCGTGAATTTCTGAACTTTTGGAATGAATTTTAGCCTGAAAATCACTCGCGTAGTTCAGTTATTTTTGCGGCTCATTGGGAGTTGCCGTGATTCTGCTAACGAGGGATTGCCAAATCCCGTCCATGCAGGAAACACACTGGCATCTGCTCCGAATCTGGGTTGGATTCGTCAATCCAGCCGAGCATCATGGCACTTTGTGTATTAAGCCATTGCTGGCGTTTTTACTACTTCTGGGGCATTATAGCAGAGTTAGGGGTAAAAGTCAAATATTTATGATATTTTTCTAGTATATTAAGCAAACAG
>JANMSY010000556.1:0-41229 GCA_031389865.1 Anaerolineales bacterium
GCAACGTATGGAGAACGGGGATTGTCTTTCAGTTTATAATCACCGGAATTCTATGCACCAAGCCTGGCCGAAAGGTAGCTCATGCACTGTCCCGTGACCCTGTAGGCTGCTGTGAACTTATGAACGGCCCAAGCGCGGCAAGGTGCTGTGTAAAGCGAACCCCATTGATGATGTAGAGGACAAATGACCGTTTCCTGGTATGTAATCCGTAGTAAACCCAATAAGGAAGAGTTCCTCGCCGAACAGCTTACCGCTTACGGAATAGAAATTTTCCTGCCCCGTATTCGTGTAAAAACTGTCAATCCGCGGGCGCGCAAAGTTAGACCTTATTTCCCGAGTTATCTTTTTGTGCATGTGGATTTGGACCTGGTTAGCGTTTCGACGTTACACTGGATGCCCGGAGCTGTAAATTTGATCAGTTTTGACAGTGAACCCGCCTCTGTTCCGGACCTGCTGATTTCTGCTATTGAGCGTCAGGTGGGTCACATTAATGCATTGCAGGAAAACTTTGTTAAAAGTCTAAAGCCTGGTGACATTGTCACGATCCATGACGGTCCCTTTGCTGGATATGAGGCAATTTTTGATGGAGAAATTTCCGGTCGTGAGCGCGTGCGTGTGCTGTTGAATTTCCTACAGAAGCGTCAGATTCCTCTGGAGCTGCGGGAACAACAAATCGGGCGCGTGAAACGGTCTTGATCCCCGATCACAGATTAAAAAGAACGCTGCACCATCATAATATCAAGACGGTTAGGCCGGGGATTCTCACGAAGTAACCTTTTTCACCCTCCCACGTCATGGGGTTATAAATATCCTATACAAAACAAGGCAACGTCTAGAATCTATTTTTTATTGTTCCCAGGGGCCTTTTTTTTTATTTTTGGTGACAGGAAGGAGTTATTAATGATGACGATGAGAACTAACGCTGAACCCATCAACATTATCTCTATGGGGAAAAAGATCGGCAAAGTAAATTCCGTAATTTCCAGGCAAATGCAATGGTTTGTTTATAAGGTCGTGTTGGTTGGCTCAGATATTCTCATGACCGGGTTGGCTTTTCGGCTGGCCTATTTTTTTCGTTTCGAAACGTCATTCCAGTTTTTTGATGAGGGTGCCGTTGTTTCAGTGGAGCATTATCGGTCATTGGTGGCATTATCCTCCTTTCTCTGGTTGTTGATTTTTGTAATCAATGGATTGTATAACAATCAGAACCTTCTGGGTGGCACCCTGGAATACGACAAGTTATTTCGCTCATCGACAGTGGGCTTTGTGATGCTTGTAATCGCAGGTTTTCTACAGCCGAACCTGGTTATTGCGCGTGGCTGGTTACTGATGGCCTGGGGGTTTACTTTTTTGCTGGCTTCTCTGGGTCGATTTGGTCTTCGACGGGCTGTCTACTTTCTGCGGCGGCATGGTTTCTTTCTGACGCCTGCGGTCATCGTTGGAGCGAACCAGGAAGGGCGCTGGCTGGCTGAGCAGTTGCTTAGCTGGGAAACATCAGGTTTGCATCTGGTTGGGTTTGTTGATAAAAAGGAACCAGTAACAACGCCCCTTTTTCACAACCTGGTTTGCCTGGGCTCTGTGGACGAGTTGGGAGAGATCATAACGCGTTATGACATTAGTGAGGTCATATTGGCTTCGAGTGCCATTTCAACGCGTGATTACCTGTTGGACATTTTTAAGCGTTATGGTGTTTCGGATACTGTCAACATCCGTATGTCATCCGGGTTATATGAAGTCATTACCACCGGGCTTACTGTCAATGAATTTGCTTATGTTCCTCTTGTCTATGTAAACAAGGTGCGCCTGACCGGTGCCGATAACTTCCTAAAACTGGTTCTTGATTATTTGATCACCATTACGGGAGTAATCATTATTTCACCCCTGCTGGTGCTGACCACCTTTTTAATTAAATTTAGTTCACCTGGCCCGATTATTCATAAGAGACGCGTTATGGGAATCAATGGAAAGCAGTTCTATGCTCTGAAGTTTCGAACCATGCTTGTGAATGGTGATGAAGTCATGGCCAGCCACCCGCAGCTGAAGGAAGAACTGGCAAAAAATCATAAACTCAAATATGACCCTCGGGTTACAAAGGTGGGTGCGTTTTTACGCAAATTTAGTTTGGATGAACTGCCTCAGCTGTTCAATGTTCTCAAGCGTGACATGTCCCTGGTTGGACCTCGAATGATCTCTCCTGAAGAGGTTGCCATGTACAAACAATTTGATATGAATCTTTTGACCGTTCACCCGGGCATCACAGGGTTGTGGCAGGTCAGCGGACGCTCGGACATCTCTTATGATGAACGAGTCCGTCTGGATATGTATTACATAAGAAACTGGAGCATCTGGCTTGATTTGCAGCTCCTGTTTCAAACAATTCCCGCGGTACTAAAAGGACGCGGCGCATATTAATCTCTCCAAAGGAAGTCATCATGCCAAAAATTCTAGTAACCGGTGGAGCCGGCTTCATCGGTTCGCACGTTGTTGATCTATTTGTTTCTCAGGGCTTTGAAGTAGTGATCGTGGATGATTTATCCACGGGTCGTGTTTCAAATTTGAATCCCGCAGCAAAGTTTTATAGGCTCGATATCCGAGATCCCAAGATTCGTGACGTTTTCGATGTGGAAAGACCGCATTATATAAGCCATCATGCAGCTCAGATGGATGTTCGCCGATCTGTTGCCCAGCCTCTTTTTGATGCTGATGTAAATATCCTTGGCTCGATTAATTTGATCGAGTGTGCCAGGGAGTTTAATGTAAAACGCTTTATTTATATCTCCACTGGGGGTGCCGTCTATGGCGAACCGGAAAAGCTTCCCTGCGACGAAACTCATCCGATCAATCCCATATGCCAGTACGGAGCCAGCAAGCATACTGTCGAGCATTATTTGTACATGTACAATGTCAATTATGGGTTGAAATACACGGTTCTTCGTTATCCCAATGTTTTTGGTCCCCGCCAGGACCCCCATGGGGAGGCCGGTGTGGTGGCGATCTTTACGGGCAAAATGCTTGTGGGTGAACCCATAACAATTTATGGTGATGGAGAGCAGACGCGTGATTTCGTGTTTGTTGGAGATTGTGCCCGCGCCAATTATCTGGCTGCAACCATCGATCATCAGCCCGGCATATACAATGTTGGCTGGAGCCGTCCCACCTCCATTAATGAAGTTTTTTCAGCTTTGGCAAAAATAACAGGCTATTCCGATCCTGCGACGCATGAAGCTGGAAAAGTTGGTGAGACTCGCCATATTTATTTGGATGCTTCGAAGGCAAACAGGGATTTGGGATGGGTTCCTACTATTACCCTCGATGGCGGTTTGAGAGAAACAGTTGAGTATTTCAGGACATCGGAGAAGGCAATTTGATCATTGTTCAAACACCGTTGAGGATAAGTTTCTTTGGTGGCGGAACCGATTTCCCATCTTTCTTTATGGAAGAGGGCGGGTGCGTCTTAACTTCAGCAATTGACAAGTATATCTACGTCACTGTCAAGGAACGCTTCGACAATAAATTGCGGATTGGTTATACACAGACTGAGATGGTTGATAATATTGACCAGATTCAGCACGAACTCATTCGGGAAGCGTTGCGTACCACGGGCATCCACTCTGGTCTCGAGATTACAACAATGGGTGATATCCCCTCTGAGGGTTCGGGCCTTGGGTCTTCCAGTACTGTTACTGTTGGTGCTTTAAATGCCCTCTATACGTACCTGGGAGAAATTGTTTCCGCTGAAAAACTGGCCCGTGAAGCTTGCAGCATAGAAATTGATACACTCAAAAAACCTATTGGTATTCAGGATCAGTATATAGCCGCCTATGGTAATTTGCGGTTCTTGGATTTTCTACCTGATGGTCAGGTTAACATTGAAAAGGTGCTGCTCGACACAGAATCCCGGCGTGCGTTAAATGACAGATTTCTATTGTTTTTTACCGGAGTAAGTCGCCGCGCCGACAATATATTGAGGGAACAAAAGGAAAACATAAAAGACCGTATCCCTGTGCTTCGAGAAATGAAGCAGATGGTTTATGAGGCGCGAAAGGTTCTGACAAACTGTGATTTTGATGCCTTCGGTTTGCTGATGCATGAATCCTGGAAACTGAAGAAACGATTGGCTGGTACCATCACAAATGACAACATTAATGACTTATATGAACTGGCCAGGCGTTCTGGCGCCACCGGTGGAAAAATTACAGGAGCGGGTGGTGGGGGGTTTCTTCTATTATATGTCCCTTATGAGAAGCAGTCTGCTGTCCGAAACGCGTTATGCGAATTGCAGGAATTGCCTTTCAGGCTCGAATCTGATGGAACAAAAGTGATTTTCAATTACCGTCGGTAATAACAACAAAGCAAGGAAGGTTTCTATGGAAAGAATTATTAATTACGTTAATGCCCTTCAATACTCTATCAATCAGTTGCCGAAGGATAGGATCGTCAGCGTCATCGATCTACTACACTCGGCACGGCTGGTTGGCAGGCAAATATTTATCATGGGAAATGGCGGTTCAGCATCTACTGCCACTCATTTTGTCTGTGACCTGGCAAAAAATACCAGGAAAGCGGGCTGGCCTCATTACCGGGTGATAGGACTCTCCGATAACATGGCTATTTTCTCCGCGTATGCCAATGATGAAGGCTATGAAAGCGTCTTTGCTCAACAACTTGCCAATTTGATCATGCCGGAAGACATTGTGATCGGTATTTCTGCGAGCGGGAACTCCAAAAATGTGCTCAATGCAATGGAGCTGGCGAAGAGTCAAAATGCCACTACCATTGGCTTTACCGGGTTTGACGGGGGACATCTGGCTTCCCTAGTGGATATTAACATCCATGTCAACAGTACTATTATTGAGCATGTCGAAGATATTCACTTAATACTTGAACATATGATTGTGAAGGCCTTACGTGAACAGGTATACTCAGAAACCATGACCGACATCCTGTTGGAGAACATCCAGTCTCCGCAATAGAATTTGGACTGGTCAAGAAGTGTTTTTTTGGAAATACGTTATTGTATGGAAGGCATCGAGGAGATCATCAGATATTAGAAAAGATTGTATTCCCTCAGGTTGATTTTCCAGCAATTGGGTTGCTCCACGTCCGGTCTTCACCATGACGGTTCCATGCAAGCCAGCGGATTGACCCGCAAGTAGATCGCTCCAGGCGTCACCAACCATCCAGGAAGAATTGAACTCCAGGGAAAATTCTTGAGCAGCTTGGATCAATAACCCCGGCTGAGGTTTTCGACAACTGCACACGTCCTCGGGTGTATGCGGGCACATGTATACAGCGTCAATCCACCCGCCGTTCGCCTTAATGGTATGTATGAGGCGATTATTGATCTCCTGTGCGGCTTTGAAAGTCATCAGGCTGCGGCCAACAGCTGATTGATTGGTAACCACAATGATCTTGAAGCCATCCTGCTGAAACCGGGAAAGAGCCTCGATCACCCCTGGAAGTATCGTGACATGTGACCAATCGCGAACATAGTTTGAACGATTTTCAATCAGAACACCGTCACGGTCAAGGAATATGGCACGGAACATATTGTTATTATAAGCCAACTGTTGTATCGTAGTTGGTGGCTCAACAGAAGCTTTGTATTCCCGGCTGATATACATCACCCTGTATGTCGGAATGGCGGAGCATGGCAGCTCTCGGCCAGGATTGAGAAGGAATGTTATCAAGTCTGCAGCTTTACATAAGGCGCCAGTCATCATCCACCCTTCGGTATTTCTATGAACAGTTTTTCTTGATTTCCTTTGGATGGATCCCAACGGTTTTTGGTATTGCATTACGTGGATTTCTATATCGTTTTATTCTCCACATGGATGGCGTAGCCGCAATTGAGAATAATGTCCGTTTAAGATTTGCGGATCATATCAAATTGGGGCATGGTGTTTATCTGGATCACGGAACATATTTACATGCAACTCCGGGTGGGATCGAAATAGGAGCAGGCACGATTGTTATGCATGGTGCGGTCCTGCATGTTTATAATTTCAGAGATATGCCGCAATCTCATATCAGGATTGGGCGTGATAGCCTGATCGGTGAATATTCTGTAATCCGCGGGCAGGGTGGGGTTGAAATTGGAGATCGCGTATATACATCCCCATTTACACAGATCATAGCGGTGAATCATGTCTTTGACGATCCAACCCGTCCCTTTATAGAACAGGGCATTACAGCGGAAGGGATCATTATTGAAGATGATGTGTGGCTGGGAGCTGGCGCTATCATTACAGATGGCGTACGGGTAGGGAAGGGGGCGGTGATTGCAGCTGGGGCAGTGGTGACAAAGGACGTTCCTCCGCATACTGTTGTTGGAGGAGTGCCTGCAAAGCCGATCAAAACCATTGACGGTGATACAGGCAAGCCTGATCGAACAATATTTCAAACAACCAAGGATGTAAACCCATGACAATTCTGTCTATTGTGATCCCTGCCTACAATGAAGAAGGTGGAATTGCCGAAATAGCAAACCGCGTTCTCAAAATTAAGCCCGAACTGGCAAAGGTTGGAATTGATGAACTCGAACTTCTAGTGGTGGATGACGGTTCACGCGACCATACTGCCGAGTTTGCGGAATGCATTCCCGGTGTCACCCTTGTCCGTCACCTCAAAAATAGAGGATACGGTGCCGCATTAAAGACCGGCTTCTCACAGGCACGTGGGGAACTCATCGGATTCCTCGATGCTGACGGTACGTATCCACCTGAATATTTTCCAAAGCTATGCCAATCTGCATTGAATGGATCAGATCTTGTGATTGGTTCGCGCATGGCAGGCGAAGACAGCCAGATGCCGCTGACCAGGCGTCTTGGCAATTTCTTTTTCGCCAACTTGCTGTCAATATTGGGTCGCCAAAAAGTCACCGACAGCGCCAGTGGTATGCGTGTGTTCAAGCGTGAAATTCTTGAGCACATTTATCCACTGCCCGATGGACTAAACCTGACCCCTGTGATGAGCACTCGTGCACTGCATGAAGGTGTAACGATTAAAGAAGTTCCCATACCTTATAGTGAGCGCGTCGGCCGTTCAAAGCTTAGTGTCGTTCACGATGGACGAGTCTTCCTGCAAAGCATGATCTGGACCGCGCTATCTTATAACCCGGTAAGAATTTTGGGATTACTCGGTTTGTCAGGAATGGGTATTGCTGGCCTGATCTTCATTGGTTTGTTGGTTGCAAGGCTGAACGGTGTCACATCACTGACCCCATGGGGTGTAGTCGCGCTCTTCACTGCCATGATCTCTGCCATTGCTGGCATTGATATATTTGCACTTGGCGTTACCTTCAATTATCTCGTCTCATTGTTTTACAAAAAACCCATCCGCCAGGGATTGTTTGGAAAACCTTTCTTTAAAACTCCGCTTGATCAACAATTTGGATGGATGGGACTTGTCGCAATCTTTATTGGCATGGTGATCGGCGTGTTAAGTTTATACCTGGGTCTGCAGGGATGGGAGCTTCAACGTATATGGTTCTATTTATTGGGAAGCGCTCTTGTCTTTCTTATCGGCATTCAGCTGGTGATTTATTGGTTGTTGCTACGGGTGCTTGAAGAGCTAAGTAAAAGGGAAGTCCTTACAAGACAGGACATGGGTCTGTAAATGTCATTGGTAGCTTTATGTTTTTATAGGAGAACAAAATGAATAACAAGGAAAAAGAAATTCAGTCGATCAATATGGGAAGCCGGTCGGCCCCCAAATTACGCATGGTGGATTTCCCCAATGCAGATGCCATTGTCCGCGAGGGACTCCTTTCCGCTCCACGCTCAGCCGACGCGGTGGACATCATGCTGGTAAACCCTCCCACCCCTGATGGCGAACTCTGGATCCGCACCCAGCACCGGGTGGGCCGCAGAACTCGTGAAAATATGGTATGGCCGCAGGTGTCACTCGCTCAGATGGCTGCCTTATTACACCCGGTTTATAAAGTGAAGGTGGTCGATTGCAATGCGGAGCGCATGGGTTGGCCCGAGTTCACGAAGTTACTGGATAAATACCAGCCCCAATATTACTTTACGCAGTTGACCGCCCCTACACTTGAAAATGACATGTACGGATGTTTTCTGGCACATGCACGCGGGGCGAAGACAATCGCTTTCGGAACGCACATCACCCCCATCCCTGTGGAAACGATGCGCCCCTATCCCAACCTTGATTTTGCCCTGGTCGGTGAGCCTGATCTTACGATCCGCGACCTGCTGGATCATCTTGAAGGCAGGATCGATCAACGCTCACCAGAGATCAAGAAGATTTTCGATAAGCACGATCTTATGTACAAGCCATCATTCAATGAAGATGGTTCGGTCAACATGCATGGAATCAAGGGGATAGCATGGCGAAAGGAAGGTCAGATCATTTTGAACTTCCCACGCCCCTTCGTGGCCGATCTGGATGATATGCCGATTCCAATGCATGAATTGCTTCCCCTGCAAAGCTATCGCATGCCCTACATCAAGGGACCGTTCACATTCATGCTTACAAGTCGTGGATGTCCCGCCGGTTGTACATACTGTATCAAGCATGTCAGTTATCAATACGCAACGCGCCTGCGCTCACCCAAGTTGATCATCGAAGAAATGTGGTATTTGAAGAAGCTCGGCATCAATAACATACACATGTATGCCGATCTGTTCACAGTCAACCGCGACCAGGTGATTGAGATGTGTAACTTGATGATTGATGAGAAAATCAATATCAAGTGGACAAGCAATAGCCGTGTTGATTTTGTAGATGAAGAAATGCTGCAGTTAATGGGCAAGGCTGGTTGCCGTTTGATCTCCTGGGGGATTGAAAGCGGAAACGAGCAGATTCTCAAGCATGCCCGCAAGGGTGCAAGTCCAGACAAAGCTGAACGTGCATTGCGCTGGGCCAAGGCTGCCGGCATTATGAACTGGGGTTACTTCATCATTGGCCTGCCTGGCGAAACGGAGGCGACCATCCGCCAAACGATTGATTTTGCCAAGAAACTTCCGCTGGATATCGCTCTATTTCATGTGGCTGCTCCCTATCCTGGCACACCGTTCTTCTTTGAAGTGGTTAAAAACAAATGGTTCCGCCCGGGTACACGTTGGGAACATGTCGATATGGATAGAGGTACCGTGTTGGATTATCCCGATATGCCTGCGGAGCGATTGCTCTACTGGCAGAAGCGTGCCTTCCGTGAATGGGCATTCCGCCCAGGTCCGGCATTTACGTATCTAAAGATGCTGATGTATGACTGGTCGACCCTGAAGACGGCTATCAACGTTGGCATGCAGCATGTTTTCTGGGCAAACTCCGACGAGGGCGCTCCCATCGGAGGGGGAGGCTAACAGCGCTTTCTGTCAATGAAAGCTGAAGCGTTGCGCCAAATTATTGCCCATCGATGGTTTGCCATCATTGATCTATTGCTCGTTGCGATAAGTGGGGCGGCTTGGGGTTTAGTTCCGGAACTTGGAATTTGGTTCACCCTGGCTGCCGTCCTGCCATGGGCACTGAGGTTGCTTGCCGGGAAGCTGCCTTTCCAGCGCACTCCATTTGATTGGCTGATAGCGATCTTCCTCGTCACCGCCTGGGTTGGCTATTGGGCGGCTTACGATAAAACGGCTGCATGGACAAAGGTCTGGTTGATTGTTACAGCTGTTTTGATGTATTTTGCATTGAGTGCCCAACCAAAACGAAACATCGGACCAGTATCCATGATATCGTTTTTCATGGGACTTGGCATCGCTATCTATTCTTTTCTAACACACGATTTTACCGGCAACCCGGAAAGCATTATGACCTGGTGGATAAATCATAGGCCTCAAGTGGGCTGGCCTGCAATCCATCATGGTTATATCTCCGGGTTGCTTGTCATAACGAACTTATTTGCCCTTTACTGGTTGTGGAATGTAAGAAAAGAAGCACCTGGCCGATTTTCAATCACATTAAGAATTCTACTTCTCTTGGGAATCGGAATCATTCTTGGGGCTTTTCTTCTGACGATGTCTCGGGGAATTTGGGCCGCAGCTGCATGTGGGTTGGGAGTCTGGATTCTCTGGCGATTCCTCACTTCACACAGATTTGCAGCAAAGCCTGCGCTAAGATCGTTATTTCCCGTCTTTGTGATGATATATCTGGGTGCGATCATTGCTTTTGTTTATCTCGGGCCCGCGCGGGCGGGTGAAAGTACGACTCAAGTTCAGTTTGGAAATAACACTCGTGCAGAATTGTTTGAAAGGGGTGCATATTTCCTTGGCGATTATCCAATTACTGGCGGAGGGCTGAGTTCTTTTCCTGGCTTGTATTCGCAATACATACTTTCGATCCCCAGCTTCTACTTCGTAAACAGTTACAATATGTTTCTGGATGTGTCCATCGAACAAGGATTGATTGGCGGACTGGCTTTCATCCTGATCTATTTCGGAAGTGTGTGGTTTGTCTCCCGGACAATTGTAAAAACCCAGTCCGATCAAATACGATTTTTTAGCTGGCTTGGTCTATTTGCACTTGTAGTTGCCATCGTGCATGGGCTGTTTTATGATTATCTGTATAATGGCAGCGGTACCATGTTATTACTTTTCCCGGTTGGCACTGCAATGCTGGGAGTAATGGACTTGCACCATTCTGGAAGCAAGATAATGCAGATCGCCGATGTGCTCCCAGGTTTGAGTACAGTCAGGGTCCGCATAGCAGTGAGTATCTTGATTGTCGCTCTTGTTACCATCTTGGCCTTGAATATTAACAAATTAGTCTCGCTTTGGTATGCCAACCTGGGATCAGTCCAAATGTCAAAGGTTGAATTGATGCATTTTCCAACAAATAACTGGGCAACGACTGAGATCGTGCCTCAATTGGAAACAGCAAATGCTTCTCTTCGTTTGGCGCTTCAATATGATCCCAACAATCAGACTGCAAACTACCGCCTCGGCATGATATCCATGTTGCGTCAGGATTTTAGAACTGCATCCATAAATCTGGAAATGGCACACAAGGGAGCGCCCGATCATAGAGGCATTATCAAATCCCTGGGATACTGTTACTCCTGGCTCGGTGAACTTGAAAAGGCTGAGTTACTACTTGAAAGAGTATCCGAAGCACAAAATGAACTTGACATATATGTCTGGTGGTGGGATGGTCAGGGGCGACATGATTTGTCTATCAATGCATTTCAGATGGCGTCCCGTTTGAATGCTCAAACTACCCAACCTTGAATGAGTAATAAATTGTGAAAAAGTTATATTCCATTCATGTCCGTTCACTTATCTTTTTGATGCTGATCGTGACCTTGTTGGGCCTCGCGCCCATGGGTCATGCTCAGTCAATTCAAAATTGGTCAGAGTCAATCAACCTGTCGATGTCGGGATCGGCTTCCAATCCTGCGTTGGTCGTTGATAGCCTGGGCGTCTTGCACGTTGTCTGGGTGGATGAGTTTGATGGTTACAAATACGCGCAGAGCACTGACGGGTTAACATGGACATCGCCCGAGACCGTTAAATTTCCCTTTTCGAAAGAAGCACTACCACCGGTATTTCTGGCTGATGTCAATGGATCCATTCATATTTTCTGGCTCAGTGAAGATAATGAGCTTTCTTACGCGCAAACCTTGAGCGAGAATCTGGATACGCCCTCTGCTTGGCGGGTAAAGGGTAGGGTGGATACATCAGTATACGACTTTGATGCCAACATGGATATGCAGGGCGGAATACACATTGGATATGTGAAGAATCCTGCCCCAATTGCGGGTCAGTCAGGAGTTTTCTATAAGCGCTCTACTGACGGTGGGCTCTCGTGGGGAAAGGCAACCCTTCTCTTTGAATCGTCTTATTTCCGTTCATTAACTGCTGAAAATGCACATATCCGCATTGCCGTATCTGAAAACCCGGATGAAGAGAGTGTGTATATAGTCTGGGATGACCGCTCCCAAAAGCGTATTTTTATGGCAATTTCTGCTGATGGTGGTTCGAATTGGTCCCCTGCCAATGAGATGATCACCCCGCAGGCGAGCTTAGGTTTCAGAACGCCATACCATGCTGACATCGATGTTCTTCAAGACAGGGTTCTGGTTACGTGGCAGGTTGGTGAACCGGGAGTTCGATGCACACCCTACAGCCAGACATCGTCGAATGGGGGAGAGACCTGGGATGAGCCAGTCAAAATTTTAGCCGAATCAGCTCAATGTCCGGAAAGCAGCGAATTCATTTCAATTGACCCGCGTTATTCCACTTCCCTGTTTACCATCCAGGGGGATTTATCCCTCAGCGCCTGGAACGGTTCCGACTGGAGCGAGGCGGAGGTACAAACAGGGCCTTTATCCATTACCAATCCGGCAACGTTTGATTCGATTTTGCTGGGTTGCGAGCGTGCCGTTCCTTATCTTGATTGGTTATTTGTGGTGGGGTGTGACGAGGGGGAGTCGGGCGGCGACATCTGGTTTATTGCGCGGCAGCTTGACCCAGTGGATGATTTATTCCCTCTGCCTTCTGCATGGGGCGGGGAGGCTGAGGTAACAACCGCTCCTCGAACTCTGTCATCCTTGTCCTCAGTTGCGGACGGCACCGGTAATATCCATGCCGTTTGGGTGCAGTCCTCGTTTTTACCAACAGATACCTTTGAGCCGGTTATTGATTATGCTCGTTGGAATGGTACAGAGTGGGCCAGGCCTTCACCGATCATCACCGATTTAAACGGAATGCCGCTGAACTTGTCCCTGCAAATTGATCAGCAGGAGAGGTTGTTACTTTCGTGGGTTAATCAACAGACCGGAGAGTTGATGTTTACGTGGTCTGCTGCAGAGCGGGCAAATATACCTTTGGAGTGGAAGATACCCGTTGTTCTCTCTGCTTCTTCCAAATTGACAGACTCGCCAGACATTTTAGTGGATGCGACTGATAGGATTGTGATAGCCTATGCAATTACACTGAACGAAGAGCGCGGCATCTATGTAATCCAATCCACCGACCTTGGCGGGAGCTGGTCAGCCCCGGTCAGAGCATTTGATGCAGTATCAGAGGGCTGGGAAATGGTGGACCAGCCCAAACTGGCTGTTACTGCCGACGGTACTTTACACGTGCTTTTTACGCAGTATGCTTTCCTTGGCGAACCGCAACCTGTCCGTCTCTACTATTCCCAATCTGGCGATGGAGGATTTACCTGGACTCCGGCGGAAATTGTCAGTGAACAACCGGTTCAGTGGAGCGAATTTGTGGCCTATCAGGGCACAATACACCGCCTTTGGCAGGAAAAAAACAAATTGGTTGCCCGGACAATTCATCAGAGTTCACTCGATGGTGGAAAAACCTGGGATTCGCCTGTGAGACTTCCAAGCGATGCGGGCATAAATTCCAAACCGTCCGTTTCAGTCGATGGGGCTGGCGATTTGCACTTTGTTCAAGTGATCGAGAAAGACGACCGGGTTTTTGAGGAGTGGACATGGAGTGCAGAGCGCTGGCAATTGGTTGAAACCAGAAAAGTTGCTGTACTTGAATTAAACTCTCCGCCAATTGTCGAAAGCGGCATAAATATGGACGGCCATATTTATGCCATATTTCAATTTGAAGAACGGCTGGATGATGGTATCGAAGCGAATGTCTTTAGCATAAGTCGATCGCTTGAGATGGCCGAACCTGCATCCCCATTTTGGGCGACCATATCAACACCTTCGTCTTCATCCGCTCCCATGCTTACTCCTGATCTCCAGCCAACTCCCGTGCCGACATCCCCGCTTGCAGGTTTGAATGATCCGACGCCAAAAGTAAGCAGGAACATGATTGGGTTTGTTTTGATCGTAGTGGTCGTGCTGTTTATTCTGGGCTTTGTGTTGCCCAGGAGAGGCAGGGTGACCGATGAGACAGGATCCCCAAAGTAAATCCAAGATGGCATGTCTGCCATCCCTAGCGTTATAAGTACACAATGGATATGATAATCGCACGGAGACGATGCTTGTTTTCCCATTTAAAGATCCTCGTTCCTCTTTTCCTTCTATTTGGCACCAGTGTTTCCCCGCTAAAGACCCGGGCAAATTATTTGTTACCGCAGCAACATGGGCAACCCGATTACACTAGTCAAGCGAATGCCCGCCCCGTTATTCAGGGATTCAATGCCCAATCTGTGCCGCTGTTGCAGGCTTCCAATGGGAATTGGTCCGAACCTGTCCTGTTGTTCGAGGAGGATGGTACGGGGGAAATCCATAACCCTTTTATTATTTCTGATCGCTACGGGAATGTTCATGTTTTTTGGTCAGTAACGAGCGAGAGTCAGGGCGGATTTGATATGATTTATTACACCCGCCTGGATGCAATAGGTTGGACTACCCCAATCGATATTGTAGCTGCATCGATAGCGCGAGGAGCGACTTCAACCATAGGTCTGGATGATTATATTTACCTGATATGGGCTGGAGCCAGTAATACGATCTCGTATAGTCGGTCCCCTATTCAGGGCGCTGAGTTTGTTAAGAATTGGTCTGAGCCGGTTCCCATAACAAATGCTAATATTTATGCAGATCTATTCACTTCTGCTTCTGGAAATATATATCTTGCTTATCCCGGTGTAGGGACATCAGGGGTTTTTGTGCAATCTCTGGATATAAATAACCAGTCCTGGTCTTCATCAGGGACAGTCTCTCAAACCTCCTTAACAAATACGGCATCTGATTATGTACAAATAGGAGTCAGTGATAATGGCACAATGCATGTGGTCTGGACGGAATTTTATTATCCTGAAGCTTGGCCCCCGAGGGGAATTTTTTATTCACGCTCGATTGACGGAGGTAATAACTGGTCTGTGCCAGTAATGCTGGCAGGCGACGGTTTTGACCAGATTAATATCGCTGTGATGGACGACAATAACATTCATGTTGTCTGGAATGGCATGGTTGGGCTGGGTGGGCGCTATCACCGCTGGTCCTCCGATGCCGGACAGAACTGGTCAGAAACTGTTGAGGTGATACCGGCTGGAGTGGGGGGGACTGAGGGGCTTCCACAACTTGTGATGGACTCCTCAGGCACACCTCAGATGCTAACAACCTTCCCGGCGTGTGCTTGGTATACCTATTTTAAGAATCGGAATTGGGTAACTCCTATCTGCATATCTGGAGAGCAAGCCGTAGCCTCAAATTATATTGAGGAACCTGCAATGGCAGTAAGCGAAGGAAACAAGCTCCATGCGGTTTTCTGGGATGATCGAACCAGGCTATGGTATACAACGAAGGTAACAAACGCTCCCTGGATCGCCCCTGTAGACAGCAAGTTACCTCAACCAACTCAAAATTTGGTCCCTACAGACTCCTCGGTCATCCCACCCACTCTCAGTGCAACGAGCCTGCCCCTTAATCAACAACTCGGGACCTCATCAAAGTTCAATCTCAATCCCGGGCAACTATTGATTCTCAGCGTGGCACCGGTCATATTGCTGGTCCTTTGGATCGCGGGGTTGATCTTCTTTAAGAAAAGAAAATAATTCATCACAGAATAGGGAAATCATGTTCACTCAAAACATCCAGGAACTTTACAAATTTCGCGGTCTACTCTGGGTTTGGTCGATGAGAGAGATACGTGTCCGGTATAAGCAATCACTATTAGGAGGAATTTGGGCAATACTTCAACCCTTCTCCTCGATGCTGATCTTTACCTTTATCTTTGGTTTTATCGTGAAAATGCCTACCGATGGGATACCTTACCCTATTTTCTTCTATAGTGCATTACTGCCTTGGACGTTTTTTTCCTCTTCAATCTCTTTCGCTGTCCCTAGCTTGGTCAGCAACCTGAATCTTGTGACGAAGATCTATTTTCCACGCGAAATACTTCCGATTGGTGCTGTGGTGGCGGCTTTTATTGATTTTATTATTGCATCCCTCTTATATATTGTCTTGCTCATCATTTATCAGGTGCCACTCAAACTGACCCTTTTATGGCTGCCTGTTCTAATAGCAATGCAAATCCTTCTTACCTTTGGAATATCGTTCCTGGGAGCTGCGCTTATCGTTTCTTATCGCGATATCAGGTTTATTATTCCACTGGGACTCCAACTGTGGATGTACCTGACTCCAGTGGTATATCCTTTTAGTATGGTGCCCGAGCGGTTTCGGCTCCTATATATGTTGAACCCAATGGCGGGCATTATCGACAGCTATCGCGGAATTCTGCTTGGGAGGATGCCTCAATGGGAATATCTGGCTGTCGAACTGGTGATCATCGTGTTTTTGTTTGCCTTTGGATATTTGTTTTTCAAACGGAAAGAAGCCTCATTCGCGGATATTATCTGATTATAAATCGCTACGTTAAGTTGCCATGAAAAGGACACTGCTATCATGAGTGCTGTCATGAAATTTGAATCTGTTTCCAAAAAATATTCTCTTGGTTCTGGGGAAAGTTTCCGCGAAATGCTCGCGCGTACTACAGCCGGGATTCTTCGACGTTCCTCATCAAATCCCCAGAATGAGTTGATGGCATTGGAAAATGTCAGCTTTGAAGTCAATCAAGGGGAGGTATTGGGATTCATCGGGACGAATGGCGCAGGAAAAACAACTACCCTAAAAATACTTTCAAAGGTAACACGGCCAACATCTGGCAAGGTCTTCACGGAGGGACGGGTTTCCTCTCTTATTGAGCTTGGAGCAGGCTTTCATCCGGACCTAACCGGGCGGGAGAATATCTATTTGAATGGCGCTATCCTGGGTATGGAGCGGAAGGACATATCAAAGCGGTTCGACGAGATCGTAGCTTTTTCCGAAATCGAAGGTTTTCTGGATACGCCTGTAAAGCGTTATTCTTCCGGCATGTATGCCCGATTAGGGTTCGCGGTTGCTGCTCATGTCAGCCCGGATATTCTCCTGGTGGATGAAGTGTTGTCGGTGGGTGATGAAGCATTTCAAATGAAATGTCGTGATTTTATTCGTTCGTATATTGAAGATGGCCACACATCCATTTTCGTTTCACACAATCTCTACGCCATCGAACAGTTATGCGACCGTGTGATCTGGTTGGACAAAGGGCATATCAGGCAAATGGGTGAACCCGGAACTGTGTTGCGTGAATATTTGGATGAGGTTGATAAACGACTCATCGTATCTGTCCCTCAAGATGAAGCTGCTTCAGCAAACCGGATTAAGATCCATGGACTGGAGATCAGCAATGAACATGGGGAAGTAACCACTTCGATAGAACAAAATAAGGACATGCTTATAAAGGTCTTATATGAAGCGCCCCAACGGATAGAATCACCTTTTTTCTGCATATGGATTTCAGAGGCACAGTCTGGACTTCCGCTCTTTTCAGCCAACATGTTATTGGACGACCATACCATTCCTTATATAGAAGGGATAGGGTCTCTGTCCTGCAGGTTTAATAAACTTCCATTAATGCCAAAAGCATATAATATCTGGCTCGAAGTATATGGACAGGACCGGGCCCAACTTATCTATAAATGGAATATAGTAGGCGGGTTCCGGATTCTGGATGATTACCAAAAACGAGAGTTCGCAGGTGATCGTCGTGGTGAAGTTCGCTTTAGCCGCGCCCATGGAGCTTTTAAAATTCCTTATGAGTGGATAAACTAGTATGGACCGAATGATAAATAAAGACCCTTTGATAAGTATTGTATTACCGACTTTAAATGGTGGTCGGTATATTGCAACTTCAATAGAAAGTTGCTTACAGCAATCTTATAAGAACTTCGAATTGATTGTTGTTGATGGTGGGTCAACAGATAATACTATACAAATAGTTAAAAGTTTTGATGACCCAAGGATTAGGATATATAACCAACAATCAAATACCGGACGCCTTCCAGGCGCGCTAAATTTCGGGTTCTCACACGCAAAAGGAGATTTTTTTACCTGGGCACAGGATGATGATTATTACAAAAATGACGCTATGGAAAGAATGGTTTCCTACCTCCTAAAGAATCCCGATGTTGGCCTCGTGTATACAGGCTTATGGTTTATTGATGAGGCAGAAGGCATCATTCTCGAATCGAAACTCTTACCACCCGAGGCATTGATTGCAACAAACCCGGTAGGGCATTGTTTTCTCTATCGACGCGAAGTTGCGGAGAGGGTTGGCCCGTATGACGTTAATTTTATTATGGTGGAAGACGCAGAATTCTGGATGAGAATTTATAAGATGTTTAAAGTAGCTATGATAGAAGACCGATATTATTATCATAGATTCCATAGCGAGAGTCTGACAATCAAGAATTATGGTGGGTATTTAGCACAGCGACGCCTGGCAGAAGCAAGCAAAAAGCATTTTGGTTTGAGTTGGTTCAGGTACCAACATCGAATTGCAGACGTGTTCATTGATGAAGCCTTTTCTGCATACCAAAAAGAGGACTACAAACACGTCCTGCCGTGCATATTGAATGGTACTTTACGTAATCCTCGGTGGCTAAGAAATAGAGGAATTTATTCAATTGCAATCCAAAGCCTATCGGAAATTATTTGGAGTAGTTGAAGTGTTCAAAATTGAAGAGCAGGTCCCATTTCGAATGTATGGATTTGTAAAGTTCCTGAGCACAATATTGTCCCAATTGCAGGATCTATGAAACCCAACTTGGTTAGCGTCATTATGCCTGCCTACAATGGCGAGCGATATATCAAACAAGCCATTGAGAGTGTGCTTACACAAACCCATCCCCATTGGGAGCTGATTGTTGTAGATGATGGCTCAACTGATAATACTGCTGAGATTGTTTCAAGTTACAAGGATCAGCGGATAGTTTATGTATTTCAGGAAAATCGCGGACAGGCAGCAACGCTGAATCGAGGCCTGAATATTGCGCGCGGAGAATTTATAACAACCCTGGATGTGGATGACTGGTTCACACCTAATAGTTTATATGAACGCGCCATGTTCCTCGACACTTCACCTCAATACGATGTTGTTTATGGTGATGGGATATTTTGTGACAAAGACGGGAACCAATTAAAGCGGTTTTCTGAACTTCGCAGTGGTGACGTGACCGGCGATGTCTTTGATGTCATGTTATCAAATTCTTTCTTTGGGACAGGGGCAAATGTTATGGTTAGGAAAAGTGCCCTGGAGCAAAATCATATTCGGTATGACGAATCCATTGTTTGGTGCCAGGATTATGATCTTTACCTTCGATTGGCAGAGAAGTGTAAGTTTGGGTATGTTGATTCCTCTATGGTCTGGTATCGCCTACATCAAGACAACATGACCGTAACCATGCCATCTGGACGACGAAAGGATTCACTTGTGCGCACCAAACTCAAGGCCTTAAATTCAGCGCGTTTTAGTAAGACTCAGGATTCACAGAAGATTTATTTTTTTCATCAACTCTTAATCCATGATCTCGATCATGATATCAAGTATCAAATGGAATTAATGGACCATTTACAATTTCAAACGCTGCCCAAATATCAGCAGGCAAGATTGATACGTTTGTGTGCTTCGGCTTATTTATCTGCTCATCAGAATATGAAAGAAGTAAGAGAATTGCTGAAAAGAGCCTGGAGATTGAACCCGTTTGATCTCAAAACCGCTTTTGTAGTATTTATCGCTTATTTTAACAAAGGTCCAATGAAATGGATATTCAATTCCTGGCAAAGTAGGAAGTTGCGTAATCAATCAATTTCTTCCCCCTTTTATCAAATAAAGGGGAAATACACATAAACATCCCATGCGAATCGCTATTTACCATAACCTTCCATCCGGCGGGGCAAAGCGTACGCTTTATGAGTCGATGAAGCGGCTCTCGCAACGGCACACCCTGGATGTCTACACCCTTGATACATCCGATCAAAACTTTTGTAACTTAAAGCCTTTGTCGAACAACGAAATTATTCTTCATTTCTCACCATCCAAACGTTTCCATAGCCCGCTGGGGCGTCTAAATCAGCTGCAGCGTTGGCGGGACTTGCAAAGGTTGGACCGTCTGGCGTGCCAGACTGCCAAGATGATCGATGAGGGAAACTACGATCTTGTTTTTGCCCAACCCTGTATGTGGACACAGGCGCCATTGGTCTTGCGTTACCTTAAGACCCCTGCAATTTATTATTGTCATGAACCACCTCGGCATATCTACGACAGCTCATTTAGAAGCGCAGAAACAAAGATAGGTCTGCGTTCCGGGCTAGATAGCATTGATCCATTGATCCGGCTGTACCGTGATGCTGCCCATCGCCTTGATAAATCAGCCACCTGCGCTGCACAATTGGTTCTGGTAAATTCAATCTTTATTCGTGATCGGGTCAGGCAAATTTATGGGTTGGATTCCACCATCAGTTATCACGGTGTTGACACGGATGTATTTTGCCCGAAACCTGGAGATGAGAAAAAGTCGTATGTGCTTTCGGTTGGGGCAATTCAACCGCACAAGGGATTTGATTTTTTGGTGGAGAGTTTAGGTTATATAAATAAGGAAGTTCGTCCAGCCTTGTATTTAGTTGGTAATATGGAAAACCCCAAGGAACAGGGCATTCTACAAGCTCTGGCAAAGGAAAAGGGCGTTGAACTGCAGATCGAAGTGGGAGTGGATCAGGCTACATTAATTCGAAGATATAACAACGCGGCGCTGGTGGCGTATGCACCGTACAACGAGCCTTTTGGGCTTGTTCCATTGGAAGCGATGGCATGTGGCAAGTCCGTAATAGGAGTTAACGAGGGTGGAGTCAAGGAAACTGTGGTGGACAACTTTACCGGATGTTTGGTTGATCGTAATCCCCGAAAATTTGCTGAAGTCATACAACTTTTGCTTGAAAACCCTTCTTTGGCAGACCAGTATGGAAGGAATGGACGCAAGCATGTCCTCGAAAATTGGTCCTGGGAAAAGTCTGCGTCGAATCTTGAGCAGCAAATGTATCGCATTGCTCAATAATACGTTTTTTTGATTACCTTACAGAATGAATAAAGGCTACTGCCCAGCGAGTGGGGCATAATTTGGTTGCTTGAAGACCAAAGGAGGCCGCCGATGAGCAGTAGCCAGGAATTGTACAACCGATTGGATGAAAAGTTGAGGCATTGGTAAGGGTGAAGAATCGGAAACAGGTGACGAATTGGATTTGGATCATTGTGGGCATCTTGCAGAGTCAATCGGTCAACCTCAGTCAAGTTGCGAACTATCTGCCGCTGGCAACCAAGGCTGAGTCGCGCGTGACTTTGATCCGGCGCTGGTTGATGAGTCCGCAGGTGAAGGTCTGGCAGTTTTACAAAGAGGTGCTGGCACATGTGTTGTCTGGTTGGTCGGATGTAGAAGCTTGCTTGATCCTGGATGGTGTGATGATATTTGGAGACCGCTGGCAAATCTTTCGGGTCTCCTTGCGGCATGGTTGTCGCGCCATCCCGATTGCCTGAACGATTGTGGAAGGAAAAGGCTTCGTGAAGGTTGCCAAATTGAAAAACATGTTAGAGAAAGTGCAGCGCTTCTTGAAACGGTATGTGAAGCGGGTGACACTTTTAGCGGAGGTAGAGTTTCGCGACTGCCATTGGGCTCAATTATGCGATCGATGCTTTCTACCTCCAGCGTCACATGCTCACGCAGGATTTCAGCCAGTGAAGTTTGCATTATACCCATCCTGGGTCCTCGTTGTTGGGTGCCTCTTTTGGCCATCTCGCCGCTCGGCGGTGCCATGAGACGGTTATACCGCCTCTACTTTGTTCCCACAACCCGTACCCTTTCCTGATCTCATCTCGTTAGTCTGAGACGTAGTCTCGCTGGGTCATCTGATGATTTGAGGATGCATATATTGGAAAATTTTACTTGGGAGGTTGCTGCTAAGGCTACACTGTCAGCTTATCACTCAGCATTAGAAATCGAACATAGGAGCGATCTGTTTCAATATTGACATCTCGCTTGGAAAAATGTGCTGATTCGACAAAATAAGATACTCTATATTAGCGCATGCGTGCACTTTGGCCCAGGTCAGACAAAAACTCAACGTAATGGAGAAGATATATGAGCAAGGTATTAGTTACTGGCGGAGCGGGTTTTATTGGCTCCCATGTTGCTGAGGTATTGATAAATCGAAAATCACAGGTGACAGTCCTGGATGATTTGAGTGGCGGCTTCAGGGAAAACATAGTCCCGGGTGCAGAATTTATTCAGGGTAGCATTATTGACAACGAGCTGATCACCCGCCTCTTCAAAGAGAAACAGTTTGATTATGTTTTTCATCTTGCAGCTTATGCAGCTGAAGGTCTAAGTCATTTTATAAAACGCTTCAACTATGAAAACAACCTGATCGGGAGCATAAACCTGATCAATGCCTCGATAAACACAGGAGTTAAGTGCTTTGTGTTCACTTCGTCCATTGCCGTGTATGGGGCAAGCCCGGAACTGCCCATGACAGAGGATACACAACCTCATCCCGAAGATCCGTACGGGATAGCCAAGCTTGCAGTGGAACAGGAACTTCGGGTGTGCAAGGAGATGTTTGACCTGAACTACATTATTTTTCGACCTCACAATGTATATGGTGAGCGTCAAAATATTGGTGATAAGTATCGAAATGTTGTCGGTATTTTTATGAACCAGGCACTGCAGAATCTTCCCATGACCATTTTTGGCGATGGGGAGCAAAAGCGAGCCTTCAGCTATATTGCGGATGTTGCTCCCATTATTGCCCAGTCGGTCGAAATACCAGATGCTTATAATCAGATATTTAATGTTGGTGCTGATACACCTTATACTGTGAATGAATTGGCAAAAACCGTGGCATTGGCTATGGGTGTAGAACCGCAGATTAAGTACTTGCCAGCTAGGAATGAAGTTAAGTATGCTTATTCCTCCCATAATAAGGTACAAAGTTTTTTTGGAACACCACAACTTCCCAGTCTGGAGGAAGGCGTGAGCAAAATGGCTGCCTGGGTTCAAGCATATGGGGCAAGAAAGAGTCAAAAGTTCGAGGGTGTTGAAGTTACCAAGAATTTTCCAATTGCCTGGTTGGACTGAGCCATTCTGATACTCCTTAATATCACGGCTAATATAAAATGCATCCACCCCTTGTGATTTCTGTGATTCTTAATACGAACAGACGAGATGATACGTTGGAATGTCTCCATTCGTTAATCCTTAATTCCTATCCCAACCAAAAGGTTATTGTTTTGGATAATCACTCAATTGATGGTTCAATATCAGCGATTCGTCAAGTCTATCCTGATGTCCAAATTATTGAATTGGGTGAAAACCTCGGTTATGCCGGAAATAACAATGTTGGCATCAAGGCTGCTATGGAACAAGGTGCAGATTGGGTTTTTGTTCTGAATGAGGATATTATCTTGGATAGTGAATGCATTAAGGAATTGGTGGAAGAAGGTGAGAAAGATTCTCAGATAGGAATCGCTGGGCCGCTTGTCTATCATTATGACGAACCTAAATTCATTCAATCAGCCGGGGGAGCATTAGGAAGATACTGGGACAGCATTCATCTAGGGAAAAATGAATTAGATCAGGGTCAATTTAGTATGACTCGCCAAGTGGAATGGATCTCAGGTTGCGCGATTTTAGCAAGAAGAACTGCCATTGAACGAGCAGGTATGCTTGATACGAACTATTTCATATATTGGGAAGAAACTGAATGGTGTATTCGTATAAATCGCGCCGGTTGGAAAATTATCAATGTTCCGCAAGCGCATATATGGCACAAAGGAGTTAATCGCAATTATCAACCCAAACCACATAATACCTACTACACCACGCGAAATCGTCTCTTTACACTTGTCAAACACAAGGCTCCACTGAAAGTATGGGTCTTTACCTTTGTTCAACTTTTTAGGACATTGGCGAGCTGGACGATCAAACCGCGCTGGAGATTTATGCGTGAACATCGCAATGCCATGTGGCAGGGACTGATTGATTTTCTCTATCATCGTACCGGCCCGATGCCATCTTGAGCATTTAATGAATATACTCTTTTTGTCGAGATGGTTTCCATTTCCTCCTGATAATGGATCGAAGATCAGGGTTTATCACCTATTAAAGGGTTTATCTCAGTTACATGAGGTTACGTTATTAAGCTTTTGTGATGCCCCTTTGCTTTCTTCAAAGGATCTACATCAATATCAAATTTGTTCTGACATACGTGTTGTTCCGTGGAAGCCATTTGACAACCAAAGCAGAAAAGCGCGATTGGGTTTCCTTAGTTCTTCTCCACGCTCTTTGATAGATACATACTCACTTCAAATGGAATCTTTAATTCGTGACACAGTAACGAAGTGCAAGTTTGACGTTGTTATTGCCTCTCAACTAACCATGGCTTCCTATTACCGGGCTTTTCAAGGGATACCCGCCTTATTTGATGAGATTGAACTTGGCTTGTTTTATGATCAGGCATTCCAGGATGCGAATCTGATAAATCGTCTTAGATCCAAGCTGACCTGGTTCAAGTTACAAAGGTATATTTCTCGCATCCTTGACTCTTTTGAAGTAGGCACGGTTGTATCTGAGCCTGAGCGTAAAATCTTCATGGATGGTTTTTCGCGGCATCAGCAGAAGATCCAGGTTTTGCCTAATTGCATAGATATGAAGGATTATCAAAACATAACCGTTTTACCGAAACCTTGTCATTTAATATTTTCCGGATCATTCCGTTACAGGCCAAATTATTATGCCATGCAATGGTTTATCCGTGATGTATTTCCACTCATATTGGAACAAATTCCCGAAACTCAACTTATTATTACAGGAGATCATGCTGGCCTGCCCCTACCTTCAATGAAAAATGTTACCCTTGCAGGCTATGTAAATGATATAAAATCACTGCTGGCTTCGTGTGCTGTAAGTATCGCGCCTCTGTGGAGTGGGGGGGGAACGCGGTTAAAGATTCTCGAGGCCATGGCACTTGGTACACCAGTGGTAGCCACCTCGAAGGGAGCAGAGGGATTGCTACTCCAAAATGGTGAGCACATTCTTATTGCGGTTGAGCCGCAACTATTTGCGCAGCAGGTAATCAGAATCTTGCAGGACGGAGACTTGGGAAGGTCTCTTTCATCGAATGCGCTTCATTTGGTGAGAGAGCATTATGATTGGACAACTGTACTGCCCAAGTTCCTTGGACTCATAGATCAAGTGGCAGCCAGACAGATATAGTATGGAATTTATCATCAACCTCAAGTTTTTTTCATTTACCAGGAAGATCTTCATTAGCAAACAATTCATCCAATTTGGCATCATCACGGCTGTCATCCTCTCAAGCACAGTGATTTCATTTTGGGGTTCCCCGGTTATCTTTTCCCTTCTGCTTGTTTTGTTCGGAGGCACGGCACTGATATTTGCCCTCCTACGACAGCCTAATCTCGGCTTTATTCTGGTAATTCTCGGTGGTATGTTTGTTCCATTTACGGGGCCAAGCGGATTAAATGCCGCTACGGTGATGATCGCCCTTATGCTTGGCCTGTGGATCATGAACATGTTCGTGGTGCGACGTAATTTCAAATTCATTTATTCCCGCAGCATGGTCGCCATCATAACGTTTCTTGTAGTATCCACTCTTGCCTTCGGTATCGGGCAAATCCCATGGTTTATCTTTGCACGTCAGGCCCCCCTTGATGCACAGGTTGGTGGCTTCGCGATTGTTATTTTCTCCATAGGCGGCCTCCTTTTGGCTGCTCATTTGATCAGGGAAGTTCGCTGGCTGAAGCTCATCGTCTGGCTTTTCTTCGGGCTTTCTGCAATTTATGTGTTGAGCCGTGTGATTGGACTTGGTTCTGTTACTCGCCTTTTTCATCCCGGGTTTACGGCACAGAGCATGTTTTGGACGTGGTTGATCGCCCTTGCAGTTGGCCAGCTTATTTACAATAATGCACTTACACGCCGCATGAAAGGGGCCCTTATCCTTCTCGTTGTTCTTACGTTTTATGTGGCATTTGTCCAGGCGTATGATTGGAAATCCGGGTGGATACCTCCGCTTGTTGCCGCGGCTGTTCTTATTGGAATACGTTATCGCAGACTCATTGTGTTTGGAATTCCGTTTCTGGCAACGGCAGCCCTTTATATTACTTTTGACCTGATCGCATCGGATGACTACAGTTGGGGAACACGTGTGGATGCGTGGAGAATCGTTTTGGAGATCAGCCGCCTCAGCCCACTTCTTGGACTGGGTTTTGCAAACTATTATTGGTATACGCCCTTATTCCCCATTCGTGGATGGCGCGTTAGCTTCAATTCGCACAGCCAGTTTGTTGACCTGATAGCGCAGACGGGTTATATAGGCCTACTCAGTTTTCTATGGATACTCTTCGAGATGGGACGCTCAAGCTGGGATCTTGCAAAGAGACTCCCAGGAGGGTTTGCCCGCGCATATGCGTATGGGGTTTTTGCGGGGGTTATTGCAACATTGGTTGCAGCGTTTCTGGGGGATTGGGTTTTACCTTTTGTATATAATATAGGGTTAAGCGGGTTTCGCGCAAGTATCCTGCCTTGGATATTTATGGGAGGAGTCGTCAGCCTGGAACAAATGCTCCTGCAGGATCCAACAGCACAGGAAGATGAATTCTCATGAGTGAAAAAAACAGTAGATGTGGTTTCCTTATGGAAAAAGGATTTCGTGCTGTTGTGACCCGTGGCATGCCATTTACCCCTTTTTTTATGCAGGTTACAATCTGTTATTATGAAGGCGTTTGAAAATGGATTTATCCATTATCATCGTTAACTGGAATACCTCGAGACTGCTTCAACAATGCCTGAACTCAATTTACAGTGCCCGTATCCGTGTGGCATTTGAAGTGATTGTCGTGGATAATGGCTCCAGCGATGGCAGCTTATCGCTAATTGCAGAGCACTTCCCTGCTGTGATCATCATTAAAAATGATCGTAATTTAGGTTTTGCCCGGGCGAATAATCAGGGAATATCAGTCGGCATGGGAAGATACTTCATGCTGCTCAACACTGATACCATTGTGTTGCCCGGAGCCGTCGATGCCCTTATTCAAATTGCCGATCGTCATCCAGAGCTGGGCGTCGTGGGTCCCAAATTACTCAATATGAATAACACCATACAGAAATCGTGGGCTAGCTTCCCCAGCTTTTTATCAGAATTAGTTGGAAAGAACTTTAGAATTCGCCATCCTGTTGCAAATTCCCCTCATGCCTATGAAGTGGATTGGATCATGGGCGCATGCATGTTGGTTCGATCTGCCACCATCGAAGAGGTGGGAAAGCTGGATGAGGATTACTTCTTTTATTCTGAAGAGATCGATTGGTGTTTTCGCATTAAGAAAAAAAACTGGAAGATATGGTACATCTCAAATGCAGAGATCTACCATATAGGTGGTGGCAGTGCCAATCGCGCAAGATTTATTCAACTGATCCGTTTATATCAGGGGAAACTTCTTTACTTTCAAAAATATCATGGCAGCTTCATGACCACCCTGCTGAGATATGGACTGGCAGTTGCAAACACGCTTGGGGTAATTCGACGCTTGATCTTCTTTAATTGGCTAAACAGGCAGGCTGCTGCCCAGCGAATAGCTCATCAATCCAAACTGGTCTGGTGCCTGCTATGGAATCGATATCCGAAGACTGGCTGATCACTTCAATAGCCCATGGCAGATGTAACCTCGTTCAAGAGACCCAATAATCCTTATAGGACAACTCCAGCATCTCAATGCTGCCATTCAATAAAACTTTTTGGCAGAAATTATGTTGTCTCCACCCAAAATGTTCTGCTTGCAATAATCTTCTCTGCAATATTGTTACGGCTCCTGTCAGCCTTTCTGCAGGGAAACATAGTAACTGTATTGCCGGGAATTTATGACCAAATTTCCTACGATAGTCTTGCGCGCCGGCTTATTACAGGGTACGGATTTTCCTTTGGCGAAATGCATTGGCCAGTTACAGCAGCCAATGAGCCAACCGCGCACTGGAGTTTCCTTTACACATTTTATCTGGCAGGAGTTTATGCATTCTTTGGTCCCGAACCACTCGTTGCCAGAGTGCTGCAAACGATACTGGTGGGAGGTTTACAAACATATATCATCTATCGGATTGGTGAAAAGACATTCTCCAAAAATATTGGACTGATTGCCTCAGCCATTTCAGCGTTCTACATATACTTCATATATTACAGTGGCGCTCTGATGACTGAACCGTTCTATATCACTGCCATTCTATACCCATCACGGTCACAAATTGCGCATCTCACAGAGTAAAAAAGCGCAATTTGTGACCTGGGGCATTATATATAGTTTGTATATTGCCATGAAGATTGCCGGGAGCCCCAGTAAGGGGCAGGACCTAATGCTGGGGATCGCTCTCGGAATTGCAGTCGGGATCACTGTCCTGTTGCGTCAGGTCTTCCTGCTGTTTATTCCCTTCCTGTTTTTATGGATTTGGATCACCCGCTTCCGACTCCGCCGGGGCCCGCCCATCGTTTCGACAGTACTATCCCTCAGCCTCGTCGTTCTCTTCATTATCCCAATCTCTCTCTATAATCAGTCCCGTTTCGGGCGTTTTGTCCTTCTCAATACCAACTCTGGCTATGCATTCTTTTGGGGCAACCACCCGATTTACGGGACGCATTTTATCCCGATCTTGCCACCTGAAATGCCATCCTATCAGGAGCTTATTCCTGGAGAGGTTCGCCATTTGGATGAAGCCGCTCTTGACCAGGAATTACTAGGGCGAGGCCTGCGGTTTGTTTTCGATGAACCCAAACGATATGTGCTTTTGTCATTGAGTCGTATTCCGGCATACTTTATGTTCTGGCCGTCATCAGACTCAAGCCTGATTAGCAATGTTTCGCGGGTTGGCAGTTTTGGGATTACATTCCCCTTCATGCTTTCTGGCCTGATTTTGGGCGTTAGAAGGAACCGATCTGAACAGGGAAACCACCTTTTGAATCTGGTGGCCTCACCGGCGGGGCTGCTCCTGGTATTTGCATTCATTTATACTGGAATACATTTACTTACCTGGGCATTGATTCGCTATCGGCTACCGGTCGATGCTGTTTTGATGCCTTTTGCTGCACTCGCCTTGTCCCATGTTTTCCAGCGAATAAAAGGAAAAACAAAGTCGGCAGAAGCGAATTAACCAGTCGGACTGTGGTCGAAGGACTTGTCACGTTAAAATGATCTGTAAAATCTGATTTCACCTCATGTTTGTCACCTGCATTATTCCCACCGTAGGACGTAAAGCACTCAGGCGGGCCGTTCACAGCGTGCTTGATCAAGGTTTTGCCAGCGCTGATTACGAAATTATTGTAATCAATGACTCTGGTACACTTCTTCAGGATGAAGAATGGCAACGATCCCCCTTTGTGACAATAGTGAATACAGATCATGTGGAAAGATGTGTTGCTCGTAATGTTGGGGCGGCTCTTGCCAAAGGCCAATATCTCCATTTCCTGGATGACGATGATTGGCTGTTGCCAGGTGCCCTGGATATTTTTTGGAAACTTTCCCATCAGTATGAGAATCATTCATGGTTATTTGGTGGAACACAAATATGTGATCGCGAAGATCAACCTGTCATCCATTTAATTCATCGCCTGGAACCAAATTGCTTTGCCCAGGTAATGGCCGGTGAGTGGATTCCACTGCAGGCTTCATTCATAAATCGCATTGATTTCCACAAGGTCGGAGGTTTTAATCCACTGATACCCGGAATCGAGGATATGGATCTGGCACGCCGTATGGCATTGCATTTTGACTTCCATGGTACGGGTGAACTGGTTGTGAGTATAGGTATGGGCATTGCAGGCAGCACCACGGATCAGAGCAAGGCCCGATTGGATGGACGTCAGGCACGTGAACTTATCCTCAATGAACCCAGGGTATACCAGCGATTATGGCAGTCTGCTAATACAGCATACTGGTATGGAAGAATCGTTCGCGTTTATCTGACATCAGCGGTCTGGAACTTTTCTCATGGCAGGTTATTTACCGCCATCAGTCGAATATTCCATGGGTTACGGGCAATATTTGCTTCCTTGTTTTCCTCGTTGTTCCAGCGGGACTTTTGGACAGCGATAACAGGTCCGTACGAAAGCGAGACTTTTGCCCGCGGGCTGAACGAGCGAAAAGATGAGAAGATCCACGAAATGAGGATGTGATGAGCCTTACACCTCTCAGGTAGACAGTGTTCAACGCAGGGTTCTCGTAGATCAATAAGCTCCCGCAACTGCACTGCCCGCCAATTTGTTCAACCCTTCAAATGGTGAAAATATCCAGGCCGAGATCTTAATAGGAAATCATCTTGGCTCTTTAGGCCCATTTTCAGGCGATGCTCTTTCATGCATCTGTACCAATACTCTCCAACGGCGAAAATCAAACCTTCATGCATATTCTTTTTTTAACTCAGATATTACCCTATCCTCCATCCTCCGGCCCCAAGGTGAAGACCTGGCATGTTTTGAGATATCTGGCTCAAAGTGGACATAAGATCACCCTGGCATCATTTGTCCGCCCGGAAGAGTTGCCCTACATTGATGATGTCAAAAAGGTTTGTTCCACGGTTCACACGATACCCGTCCACCGCTCACGGGCGTGGGATGCTTATTTTTTTTTGCGTTCTCAAGTGACAGGTCGTCCCTTTCTGGTGGAGCGGGATGATCTTGCTGAAATGCGTGCTCTTGTGAACCGGGTTGTGGCATCCGAATCTGTGGATGTCATCCACGCTGATCAATTGACAATGACGCAGTTTGGCTTTCCGCTCCACATCAACAGCGGAAAAAAACCCGTCTTGATTTTTGATGCTCATAACGCTGTCTGGACGATTATGGAGCGAATGAAACAGAACGCCCCCTTTTATTTCAAAATCCCATTGACGTTGGAAACCAGGCGCGTTAAACGATATGAGGGCAAGATTGTCACCGATTTCAACTCGACACTGGCAGTAACCGAGCCTGATCGCCTGGCGCTTTTGGACGCGGTACATGGATATGGTGCAAACGGGGCTATGCCCATTTCTGTCATTCCGATTGCGGTCGATACTCATCAGATCATGCCTGTCCCGCGGGCAGAAAATTCCTTAAACATCCTAACCATGGGAACACTCTATTATCCGCCTAATGCAGACGGTATTCGCTGGTTTTTCCAGGAGGTATTTCCACTGATTAGGCAGAGAGTCCCCAAGGCTACACTGACCATTGTAGGAAAGAATCCTCCCAGGGATTTCGTGCGACTTGCTGCGGATCCAGGCAGCGGTATTGTCATTACTGGATTTGTCCCGGAACTCGATCCTTACTTTGCGGCCTCAGCATTAACGGTTGTCCCGGTTCGGGCAGGTGGTGGGATGCGAGTCCGAATCCTGGAGGCATTTGCACGTGCCATGCCTGTTGTTACCACGACAGTAGGCCTGGAAGGAATCGAGGCCCGGCCCGGTGATGACGTGTTGGTTGCTGATAGCCCGGAAGATTTCGCCAATGCAGTAGTTAACCTTTTTCACGATAAAAGACTCCAACGGCAACTGTCGGCGAATGGACGCCGTTTGGTGGAGGAAAAATATGACTGGCAGGTGGTACTGGGAGACCTGGATAGAATCTATCGTGAGTTGGTTCGGGCTTGAAATCCATGAAAATAGCCTTTGTTGTTCCCTATGTCCCCAATCAGATCAGAACCCGATCGTATAACTTCATCATCCATCTATCGAATCTTGGTCACGAGGTGGATGTCTTTACTGTTGGGACTGGAAAAAACGATTTTGCAGATGCAGAGTCCCTCAAATCGAAATGCAGGAATGTATATTATTATCATCAGCCTCTTTGGAGATCGTTATTGAATTCAGCCCGTGCAGTACTCTCTGACAAGCCTCTGCAATCTGTCTATAGCCTGCAGTATGAACTTGTGGAGCGCTTGAAAACAGTCTTTATGAACTGGAAAAATGATCGTGCTTATGATGTCGTTCACGTGGAGCATTTGAGAGGGTCTGAATACGGGGTGTTTTTAAAATCTCATTTTCCCGAACTGCCTGTGGTATGGGACAGCGTTGACTGCATCAGCCATTTGTTCCGGCAGGCAGCAAGTCGGAATAGGGGCCTATTTGGCAGGTTTATGACAAGGTTTGAATTGGGTAGAACACAGAGGGCAGAGGCGAAACTTCTCAATATCTTTGATCATGTGTTGGTTACATCAGCTGCTGATAAAACCGCCTTGTTGGACACAATTGTAGATGGAACAAAGCCTGCCTCCATAACGGTACTATCGAATGGCGTAGATCAAAGCTACTTTAAACCCAATCCAAGCATTACACCAGAGCCTGATACGCTGATCTTTTCCGGCAAGATGAGTTACCATGCGAACATATCGATGGTGATGTATCTGGTGACAGAAATCATGCCGATCGTTTGGAAACACCGTCCAGGTGTTCAGCTTCTGATTGTGGGAAAAGATCCGTCTGGGGAAATCAAAAAATTGGCAGAACATCCTCTTATTGATGTAACAGGAACTGTTGATGATATTCGTCCATTTTTATGGAAGGCCATGGTCGCTGTGGCACCTCTTGTATATGGCGCTGGCGTCCAAAATAAGATTCTTGAAGCAATGGCTGCAGGTACCCCCGTTGTCACAACGTCGAAAGCAGTACAGTCTCTGGGCGTCATTCCGGGAAGAGAAGTATTGATTGGGGATACGCCTGCGGATTTCTCTGCCGCAGTCCTGAATCTGCTTGAAAACCTCGAAGTCAGGTGTGCGATAGGTGAGGCAGGCCGAATACATGTAGAAAAATATCACGACTGGAACGAAATTGCCCAAAAGCTGGTCCAGGTTTACAGCCAGTTGGACGTTCCTGCAGATGCAAACTACAGTACCTAGCGATAGAGTAACCTTTCCCTGGCACGCACGTCTTGAGACATATTCTTCAAACCTTCAAGGCTTTGTGCAATACTTTATCGCCTCAATCCAGTAATTTATGAACCTCCCCTAATGTGATATAGTCAAGAAAACCCTATGGATATTAACGCTTATCTTAGACCTTTGATCAAATGGTGGCGCTTATTGCTGGTTGCAACGTCGATTGCAATCATTGGAAGCTCTCTATCTGTATCGTTTCAACCTGAAGTTTATGTTTCGCGAACCACGTTAATGATCGGCCGAACGATCCTGGATCCCAATCCGGATTCCGGACAGATCGTTATCGCTTCCCAGTTGGCATCCATTTACGCGGATATGGCGAATCGAGAGCCGATTCAAGTGACGACAATGGAAGCATTGGGGATTACCTGGCTTCCCGAGTATCAAGCGCGTGTAGTGCCCAATACACAACTGCTGGAAATCTCGGTAACCGACACCAATCCACAACGCGCTCAGATTATTGCAGATGAGTTAGCCAACCAGCTAATATCAAAAGGTCCTGCAGCAGGGAGCAGTGAAACGGGAGAACGACAGGAATTCATCAAGCAGCAACTGTCAGGCTTGCAGTTACAGATCCAGGAAACAGAAACAAAAGTCGAAGAGTTGCAGAAGCGCCTTGCAGGCTTGAACAGTGCGAGTCAGGTAGCCAATACAGAACAGGAAATCAATGAACTGAGTCAAAAATTGATCGGTTTGCAGCAAAGTTACGCTGATTTTCTTGCCAATTCGCAGGAAGGTGCGTTGAATATACTTTCTGTCGTCGAGCCTGCCAACCTGCCTACCCGATCAGTAGGTACCAATAAAATGTTGATCGTTGCCCTTGCTGCAACAGTGGGATTCAGCCTGGCGGCGGGTGCGGCATACCTCATTGAATATATCGATCGCACAATAAAGACTACTACAGATGTGGAACGGGTTCTTAATTACCCAGTTATCGGTTATTTATCTGAAATAACGGAAGATGGGAACAACGCCACATATGTTCTGGATAACCCTGATACCAGCCTCGCAGAAAGCTTCCGGTTACTAAAATCAAACCTGGATTTCTTTGGGTTGGATAGCGCCGCCAAGACCATCCTGATTACAAGCCCAGGCCAGGGAAATGGTAAGACAACAGTCTCGGTGAATCTGGCTTTGTCAATGTCTCAGGGGGATCAAAAGGTAGTTCTAGTGGATGCAGACTTGCGGAGACCCGCGGTTCACAAAGTGCTGAACATACCTATCAACCCTGGTTTGTCTGAAATCATCCGAGGTGATACAACTGCGCAAAGCGTGGTCAGAATGTGGAAAAAGGACAAGCTTGAGTTGATCACCGCTGGATCCCGCATGCCCAATGTAACTGAAATTGCCGGTTCAAGAAGGATCAGTTCCATCCTGGCAGGTCTGAAGGAAGTTTTTGAGGTGATTATTGTGGACGGCCCTCCTCTCGTCATCTCTGATGCTTATAACCTCGCCTCCAAAGTGGATGGCATGATCCTGGTTTTGGTGCCGGGGCAAACGCGCGAGGAGCAGGCCAGGGTGATGAAGGAACAGCTTGACCGGGCTGGCGCAAAAGTTATTGGGGTCGTCTTTAACAAGATTTCGTTGGCAAATGCCAGCAGCCAGGGTGACTATCAGTATCTATCCCTCTATTCGCCGAAGTACTACAGTGATTATATTTCGGGCGAGCCGGGCGATGCTGCAGTTGCGGATAATGGGAACTCAAGGAAGTTACTTGATTTCTTTGAGCATGGCGAGCTGCCTCCCGAAGTCGAAAGAGCTGTTACTGCCATAAAGACGCAACCGCGGAATCTGATAGGAAAGTTTCGGAAACCTTCAAAAGAGGATTAAACCCTTCGGAAAGTATTAAGAGTCAATGCGTGCTTGTGCAATTGCATGAGTGCGCATTGATTTTATTATCACCAACAAAGTGAACGATAAAATTCTCAGAAGGACAGATGCACAATGAAAATCCTGCTTTTTGGCTCACATGGACAACTTGGTTCGGAACTGCAGCGCTCGCTCGCGCCGTTGGGTGAGGTTGCTGCGTTCGACATTCATAACCTGAATCTGGAGAATACGCAGGATGTACGCGAAACGATTCGGAACGTGCGCCCGCATGTGATTGTCAATGCTTCTGCCTATACAGCGGTGGACCGGGCAGAAAGCGAAGCCGGAACAGCCTTCACCGTCAACGGTGATATTCCCGGTTTGTTCGCCGAAGAGACATCAAAGTTGAATGCATTCCTCATCCACTATTCGACTGATTACGTTTTCGACGGTACGAAAGGGGCAACGTACCAGGAAGAGGATGTGCCAAACCCTTTAAGTATCTATGGAAAAAGCAAACTGGCTGGTGAACAGGCAATCAGGGTGCAGGCAGCAAATTACCTGATTCTGCGGACCAGCTGGGTCTATAGCACGAGCCGCAGCAGTTTTGTCACCAAGGTACTGGAGTGGGCACGCAAACAGGAAGTGCTGAGTATTGTGAGCGATCAGGTCAGCAATCCCACGTGGGCGCGTACCCTGGCCGATGTCACTTTGCAATTGCTGGGCAAAGGCATTGACTGCCTGAGTGAGCATAATGGACTGTATCATGTTGCTGGTGATGGTTATGCCAGCCGCCTCGACTGGGCAAAAAAGATCATTGAGCTTGACCCCAATATACAGGAACAAAAAGTCAGGGAAATACTGCCGGCTCTCACATCCGATTTTCCCACACCCGCGGAAAGACCCCTGTTTTCAGCTTTGGATTGCAGCCTGTTCCAATCCACTTTTGAAATGAGGCTTCCCAGATGGGAAGATGCTTTGAAGCTCGCGATGACAGAATAAGTACCATCGCTATGATTTGGGTGGAAAGAAGGCATCTGTTTCAGATGCCTTCTTTTTTTTGTCCCTGCCCGACGTCCTGTCCCTTTGAACAGTGTATACTCGGAAATATGAAAAGTAACTATTTACCAATACTGATTGTGGTTGCGCTGTTGTGTGTCGTTGCCTTCCTGACCCTGCCCTATTTTAGACCGCTGGAGTTGCCAGACATCACCATGTCTGCAATGGGATCAGAGACAGCCAGGGCAAAAGTGACAGAGATCATTGAAGAGGGTAATATCGACCTGGCCGGCACAATTCAGCGCTACCAAATCGCGCGTGTGGAATTACTCGAGGGGGAGTATCAGGGTATTGTCATGGAAATGGATTATGGCAGGAGGCAGATTCTGTCAAATAACATTTTCCTGCAAAAGGATGATACTGTTCTGGTCACCATTGGTGCACGCCCCGATGGCCTCTTAACCGTATACTTTGTGGATTTTGTACGCATCAATTCCATTTTGTGGCTGACGGCCATTTTCGCGATCACCATTCTACTCATCAGCCGCTGGAAGGGGTTCCGTTCCCTTCTCAGTATGGCGTTCAGCTTGACAGTGATAATTAGTTACATTATTCCTCACATTCTGGCAGGCGAAGATCCACTGCGGGTGGCTATCACTGGATCAGTAATTCTGCTTTCTGTCACGCTATATCTAACCTATGGCTGGAATCTGAAGACTCACGCAGCCGTGTTGAGCATGGTGATTGTCCTCTTGATCACCGGGCTGCTGGCAGGTTTGTTTGTTTTTATCACGCGCCTGACGGGTTCAGGAGATGAAAACGCCTTGTTCCTGTTGCAGATGCTCAACACCCAGATCAATCTACGCGGACTTCTCCTTGGCGGGATGATCATTGGGGCGCTGGGCGTGCTCGACGACCTGGTGACGACACAAGCTTCGGCGGTTTTTGAGTTGCACCACGCCAATCCGTCACTGGATTTTCGTCAGCTTTTCCGGTCCTCGATGCGGATCGGGCAGGATCATGTGGCGGCGACAGTGAATACACTGGTATTGGCATACGCGGGCGCGTCGCTGCCCATGTTGCTCATGTTCTCCCTTGGGCGTGGCGATTACAGCACTCTCATCAACTTTGAGTTTGTAGCAGAGGAAATTGTACGTACATTAGTGGGCTCGCTTGGGCTGATCGCGGCCGTCCCTCTGACGACCGTGATTGCCATATTGTTTGTTCTCAGGGCTGATTCGTGGGGGAAATGGAGGCAGTTTCTTGGTCCGGAAGGAAGCGGAGAGTCGCATAGTCACGCACATTAGGATGCAACTTTTCCCTGGGTCCAGCGTATAGAAAATACAAGGAGCGCGAGTGAATGACGAACTTACCTGGGTGATCCAGGCTCAGCAAGGCAGCGACGAGGCCTTTACCAGGCTCGTTGAAGAACACCAAACACACGTCTACAACTTGTGTTATCGCATGTTGGGCGAACCGGAAGCCGCCGAAGATGCCGCGCAGGAGTCTTTTCTGCGTGCCTATCAGAATCTGCATAAATTCGACCAGTCGCGGCCGTTTACAACGTGGTTGCTTTCCATTGCCGCCCATTACTGTATTGACAGACTGCGCCGGCGCAAGCTCTCGGTCTTCTCTTTGGATGAAGAAAACGACGATGGCACGACGTACGAAGTAGCGGACCCCGCCTCGCCCGACCCGCAGGTTGAATCCGTTAAACGGGAGGACCGCGACCGTATTCATATCCTCCTGAAAGCCCTGGACGAGACCGACCGCGCCGCAGTCATTATGCGTTACTGGTACGACTATTCTGAGATTGAAATTGCCGAGTCATTGAAACTGACCGTCAGTGCTGTAAAAAGCCGACTGCACCGTTCGCGGCGCGCGTTGGCTGGCATGTGGCAGGAAGATAAACCCCTTGCTCGCACCGAAAGGAGGCCCCATGAATCACCAGCCTTTTGAAGATTGGTTGTTGAATGATATGCCCATGACACAGGAACAGAAGCGCGAGCTCGATATGCACGTGCGGACTTGTGCCTATTGTGACGCACTTGTTGAAAGTGGAATTGCATTAAAGTCGGTAAAGAAGTCTTCGCCGCAGCCAGGTTTTGCAGTACGTTTTGAGACGCGTCTTGCAGCACGCAAATTGGTGGAACGCCGTCGCAAACGTTGGGGATCAATCGTATTCGCTGCCGGAGGGTTGGCACTGCTGGTGTGGCTAATTTCGCCATACCTGGCGACCTTCCTTGCTGCGCCGGCCACATGGATCTCTGCGCTGGTGGAATGGGTGGTGTTCATTATTACAACGATGCAGGCGCTTGCGCAGGCAGGCTCCGTGCTTTTACAGGTAGCCCCAGCTTTTCTGTCACCTTTTGTATGGATGATACTGGTTTCAGCGTTCGCCGGGATCAGTCTCTTATGGTCGATTTCAATATGGCGGTTCGTTAGAGTTCCGCGAGGAGCGTGATGTATGAAAATAACCTTTAAATTTCTGACTCTCTTTGTTCTGCTTGCGCTGGTGTTGATCCCAACAGGCTCAGCACACGCGCAGGGATCCGGGCCCGATAATGGTGGCCGTGTCATTTTCGGCAGCAACTTCACATTGGAAAGTGGCGATAGTTTCTCCGGTGACCTTGTGGTTTTTGGCGGTAATGTGACCCTGGAAGATGACACAGAACTGAATGGAAACCTTGTTGTTTTCGGTGGTACTGTTGTCAGCGATGGAAATGTAAATGGGGATGTTGTGATCATCGGTGGACAGGTGCAACTGGATGAGAACTCTGTAGTTAATGGTGACGTGGTTACCATTGGGGGGCAGGTCGAACGCGCCGAAGGTTCCGTTGTTGAAGGCGAGGTCCTCAATAATGTAGCACCTGAAATCGAACTTCCCAATGGACGCGTTCCTCCCGATATCGATGTACCCAATGTTCATATCCCGAACGAGATCAACGTAGGCTTCAATCCTTTCTGGGAGTTTGGGCGCGTATTTGGTTCCGCACTGATCGTTTCATTCCTTGGAATTCTTGCTGCGTTATTTTTTCAGGAGCGCCTGGACCGGGTTTCACAGGCGATCGTTACCCAGCCATTGATGACCTCCAGTATAGGGTTGCTAACCATCGTGGTGATGATCATAGCCGCCTTAACACTTATCCTTTTGCCAGTCGTGGGACTTGGCTTGATACCGCTGGCATTTGCCTGGCTATTCGGTGTAATTTCCATGGGTCAGGAGATTGGAGATCGCTTTGCACGGGCACTCCGCCAGGATTGGGCTCCAGTGATTACGACAGGTCTAGGCACATTTGTTCTCGTCTTCCTGATTGCGTCAGTGCAATCCCTCGATGATCTGATACCGTTCATGGCTTGCATGACGTGGATACTGCCTGCCCTGGTGGGTCTCCTTGCGATCGGGGCGGTGGTGATCACGCGGTTCGGAGCGCGACCCGTTCAAACTCCTGCGTTGACCGTGTACACTCCACCGACAGACCCTGGCCCGCCGCCTCCTGCGTCCCAGCCTTAAATCCCCAATGTTATAATTTATCCGCCCCGAGCAAACAACGGGGCGGATTATTTTTTTGGAGGCTGTATGGCATTAAGAGAAACACCCATTCCCAACACTATTATTCATAACTCGCCACCTCCGCTTGTGGAAGTCTATGGAACACATCGTGAAATGGGATGTCAGATCGGGGAGTCGCGCCGCGAGCAGGTGCAGCATAGCATCGACAATGCACACCTGCTGATCGAGCAATCGTATTCGACACTTGAATTGACCTGGGATGGTGCAAAAATCCAATCCCGTAAATATCTGCCTTTTGCAGAGGAGCGTTATCCGCAGTATATCGAAGAAATGCGCGGCATTGCAGATGGCGCAAATGTGACGTTCGATGATGTGATGGTGCTCAACGCGATGGAGGCAGTAACGATGGATGCGCTCCATCTGACACGTTGTACAAGTTTCGCGGTCAATGAGGAGCGCACCGCAGATGGACATGTTCTTGCCGCGCATAATGAGGATTGGATACCCGAGGATGAGGGTGATGTATACGTCATTTCGGCGAAACCGAACGACGAACCTCCGTTTCTCGCGATGACCTATGGCGGCCTCCTGCCGAACGTGGGATTCAATGCGTACGGAATTGCCCAGCTAATTGATTCAGTATATCCGAATGACTCACGCATTGGTATCCCACGCCTGGTAGTTTCACGTGCGGTTCTGGCGTCACGCCGCCTCTCGGGGGCAATCGGGCGTACGCTCGTCTCGCATCGAGCCGCGGGATATAACCACCTGCTCGTCCACGAAAGTGGAGAAATTTATTCAGTGGAGGTTTCCTCACGCAAATTCGAAATTTTGCATGGCACAGACGGATATATGGTCCACACTAATCATTACTTGAGTCAGACGATGAAGGAGATCGAAAATGAGCCGGAAGAGTTGATCTCTTCACGGGTGCGCTATTTCCGTGCCAACCGCTTGCTGAGACAAAATTCCACGCACAATATCAAGTCGTTGCAGGCGATCCAGAAGGATCATGTCAATCTGCCAAACTCGATCTGCAACCACAACATCGCAGGGATCGATCCACTTGACCGGGAGAACACGATCTCGGCCCTGGTCATTGATCTGACCTCACGGGAGATGCACATTGCATGGGGTAACCCCTGCCAGAATGCGTATCACACCTATCATCTAAATGCGTAATAAAACGTCAATAATGGATAAGAATAAAATGTCATGCTGAGGGGGCGTTGGCTGCCCCGAAGCACACCGCACTTGGCGTGGGTGCAAGTGTCTCTACCAGGGCATGTCCGAGACCCTTCGGTCGCGCAAAACCGCTCTCTCAGGGTGACATAATAGTATATTTGGCTTAAACATTATTCACGTTAATAAAAGTTTTTTAGCAGGTCGGAGTAAAAAGAAGAGCCACCTTCAAGGTGACTCTGTTTGTGCCCCCATGGGGATTCGAACCCCAGTTTGGGCCTTGAGAGGGCCCCGTCCTGGGCCTCTAGACGATGGGGGCGTTTCAAGGCGGCGAGATTGTATCATTGCGTTACTGAAACGTCAATTCAAACGGCATCTCGATGGTAGTTGCCCGTTGACAGCAAGATCTATTTCGGGGTGAGCAGATAAATATCTCCCCCCTTGCTTGAATGGATTAACTGGAAATCAGCTCTTCCGGTCAATTGCTCAGGCTGGAGAACATATGGTTTGAAAGACAGCGCCTTGATCCATATCACATACCCATGTCCATCGGTTCCGGGCCAGGCCGGAAAATCCTTCAGGACCTCGTCGGCGTTGACTCTTTTCTCGCGGACTCCCCCGTGCGGTAGTTTCGTGATAGGCTGCCGTGTGATAAACCATGCTGCGGCTTCGTAATTGCTATATACTTTCAGGTTCGGGTCAAAGGGTTGAGAAAAGAATTCTCTGATCCCGGATTCTCTCAATAAAGGGATGTTGTACAAATTGAACTCGCTGGTTTCACCCTGAGAGTACGCTTTTTGCATGTATTTTTGAATGTTATAGACTGGGAACGTGAGCCAGGTTAAAAAAACGATGACTGAAAGAATCTCCAATTTTCGGGTGGAAATGCTGCGCAAATAAACTGGTGTCAACCCTCGTATGGTCACAAAGATCAATGCCAGGAGCGCAGGCAGGATCACAATATGGATACGATCCATATAAAGATATCTCACCTCAAAATAACTC
>JANMSY010000564.1:0-6220 GCA_031389865.1 Anaerolineales bacterium
ACGCAGATCTTGATATTTCGTTCTTCATTGCGTGCAGGCACAAGGATGGAAACGCGCGGAAAATTCTGTGCAGCAGGGAACTCGTCAAAGCGGCGAATGGAAAAATAATTCAGGATGGCAATCAACAAAGCAACTGCAAGAAATCCAACAATCGTATAAGGAAAGATCTGACTGTAATAATCGAAGCTCACCCGCCCATCCTTTTGAAGGGACGCGTCAGCCACAGCCGCAGGTGAGGTGCTGTATTCAGTTCGCGGCGATGTGTCCAGCCTATGAGCAAAACATTGAGTACCCCCAGGGTGATCATCCACGGTGAGCCATCCAAAACGATGGCCCAGACCAGAAACAAGGAGACTCCAAACACAGCCGCCCAGGCATTTTCCACCAGCACGGCAAGGAGAACTGCGGTGGCGGTAAAAATGGAAAAGCCCCATAGTCCCAGAATCCCAAGCCACACACCGCCCGTCACGCCGAGCGCTTTGCCGCCACGAAAGCTCAGGAATGGCATGGTGATGTGACCAAGTATCGGGGCGAGGCAGATGAGGAGCAGCAACCAGCCTGAGGCCCCGTTCTGAACCGCCAGGGTCACGGGCAGATATCCCTTGAAGATTTCGAGCAGGATGGCAGGCAGTCCGATCTTCCAGCCGGCCGCCTTCCAGGTGTTGGTGCCGCCAGGGTTGCCATCGCCCACAGTGCGGATATCCTGCCTGGCGAATCGTTTTCCCAGGATGTAGGCGAACGGAATTGCGCCAAGAATATAGCCGAACACACTCCAAAAAATAACGGTTGACATGAAAACTCCCTGGCCAAGTGTACCATTGGGACCGGGTGCAGGGCTGATAAAGCGCTGATTCCGGGAGCATGGACGCTTTTTTACACGAGAAAGAGCCTGGGAGAAAGATTGCCCATACAATTCTGCAAAAAACGGTTGACTCGCGCCTCAAAATCCTGTACACTATGATTACTCCGATGGGGAGTAGCCGCCCGGCTCCCGGGATGGACAGTCGTCATGACGGAAAGAGATTTCCCGGCTGTCCGAAATGAAACGCAAGACCATCGCTTTCTATAAGCGTTGGTCTTTTTTTGTTTGGGAAGGCATTATGAAACCAAAAACACGCGGTGAAGCAGAAGCAGAGATCACCCAGGCGATCATCAAATTCGAGAAGGAATATCTCGGGCGCGGGCCGTTGGACGCACAGACGTTTTTTGTCAACGATATGATCCTGATCCGCCTGCGCGGCATGCTCACGGCTGGAGACCGCAAACTGGCGGAAACCCGTGAAGGACAGGCGTTGCTCAAGGAGACGCGCCGCCAGTTGTTTGAATCGTCCATCCCAACGTTTGAGGAGATCGTTGCACAAACCATCGGCTGCAGGCTTGTCAGCCTGCACACAGACATCAGCACCCAATCCGGTGAACGTGTTGTTGTGCTGACCACAGACATGAATCTGGATACGCTTTACCGCTAGACAACTCAATCCCGGAAGACGAGGCAAAGCGCAGGCTCAAAAAGAGCAGGCGGGTTGCAAGGTAGACCGGCATTTCTCCCACAAAACGGGAGTCGTGCGGGTTTTAATTTTCGAAAAGGAGACTCCCATGCCCAACCACTCGACGTACCCACATCGTTCCCCTTTTTTTCGGCGGCTCTGGAAACCTGCCGCGGTCACAGGAGCCGGCGGCACGGCGGCGGCCATCTGGTTCGACGAGATCATGCTGTTTAGCTCGGAGATCCTGGCACTGATCTTCCTGCCGGTCATGGCAGGTGTGATCTACCTGCTGGACATCTGGATATTCAAATCCTGCACACCCTGTCGCGACGATATGAAAAATACTCATGAAACTGGAGCAAACAAATAACCTGATGCAAACAAAACTCTGGCACATCCAAACAACCGAGGAAGCCTTTGCACAGCTGGGCAGCCAGCACGGCGGGTTGAGCAATGCCGAGGCAGCGAGTCGATCCGAACAGTACGGCCCCAATGAACTGCAGGCTGCCCATCGTATTTCACCATGGGAAATTCTGCTGGAGCAGTTCAAGAATGTACTCATCCTGATCCTGCTCGGCGCTACATTGATCTCTCTTTTCCTCGGGCATGGCATTGAATCCATTGTCATTGCGGTCATCGTGCTTTTTGCCGTGGTGCTGGGCTTTGTACAGGAATATCGCGCTGAACGCGCCATCGATGCCTTGCGTAAAATGGCCGCCCCCACCGCCACCGTACTGCGCGATGGAGCGGAGGTCAAAATTCCGGCCAGAGATCTGGTCCCGGGCGACGTGATCATCCTGCGTACCGGCGACCGTATCCCGGCCGATTCGCGCCTGATCGAATCGGTCAACCTGCAGATCGAGGAAGCCGCGCTTACCGGCGAATCGGTGCCGGTGGAGAAACACATCCGGGCGCTGGAAGATGAAGATCTATCCGTAGGCGATCGCAAAAATATGGTCTATGCCGGGACAGCCGTCACATATGGACGAGGGCGGGCGCTGGTGGTTGCCACGGGCATGGAGACCGAATTCGGCAAGATCGCACAATTGCTGCAAACCGTGGAAACCGGCAAGACACCGCTCCAGCACAACCTGGATAAGGTGGGCACTATGCTGGCGCGCGCTGCGTTTGTGGTGGTGGCAATCATTGTTGGATTGGGTTTGCTGCGCGGACAGCCGTTCATCGAGATGCTGATCTTCGGCATTGCACTGGCAGTGGCAGTCGTTCCCGAGGCCCTGCCTGCCGTAGTGACGATCTCGCTGGCGATCGGTGTGCAGAAGATGGTCAAACGCAACGCGCTCATCCGACGCCTGCCCGCCGTTGAGACGCTTGGCAGCACATCCGTCATTTGTTCCGATAAGACCGGCACGCTGACCAAGGACGAGATGACCGTGCGCCGCATCTTTGCCGGCGGGCAATTGTTCAAGGTGTCGGGGGCGGGATATTGTCCGGAGGGAGAGTTCTCCGTCAATGGTGGAACTGCCATCCCGCCGACAGAAGCGCTCAACCTGATGTTGACTGCCGCCACGCTCGCATCCGATACCCGGCTGGTGAGGGGCGAAAATGGCTCCGGCAACGAATGGGACATTAAAGGGGATCCAACCGAAGGCGCGCTGGTGGTTGCCGCGGCAAAGGCCGGGCTGCAGAAAGAATCCCTCGACGCAAAAGCACCGCGTGAGAACGAGATCCCATTCACATCCGAAACAAAGCGCATGACCACCCTGCACCGTGTCAACGGCGGGCTGACAGCCTACGCCAAGGGCGCGCCGGAAGTCATCCTGGACAGCTGCGATACTGTGATGACCGATCATGGACCGGCCCCGCTGGATGAGGCGCGACGTTCACAGATCATGGCGCAGGCGGATGAGATGGCAAACGAAGCCTTGAGGGTGCTCGGGATTGCCACCAAGCCGGATGTGTCACTTAAAAACGCGGAGACCAGCATGATGTTCCTGGGACTGGCAGGCATGATCGACCCACCCCGGCCCGAGGCGAAGGCTGCCATTGCGTTATGCGCCGAGGCAGGTATCCGACCGATCATGATCACCGGCGATCATCCTGCAACCGCGCAGGCAGTCGCGCGTGAACTGGGATTGCTGCGCAACGGCGGGCGCGTGGTAACCGGTGTGGAGCTGGAGGCGATGAGCGATGAACGACTCCAGCGGGATGTGGAGGACATCAGCGTGTATGCGCGTGTATCGCCCGCACACAAACTGCGGGTGGTGACCGCCTGGCAGGCACGCGGACATATCGTCGCAATGACAGGTGACGGCGTCAACGATGCGCCGTCCCTAAAGAAAGCGGACATTGGCATCGCGATGGGCATCACTGGCACCGATGTGACCAAGGAAGCCGCCGCAATGACCCTGACGGATGATAACTTCGCTTCGATAGTGGCCGCGGTGGAGGAGGGACGCGGCGTATTCGGCAACATCAAAAAATATCTGATGTACCTGCTCTCGTCGAATATCGGTGAGATCGGGTTGATGGCAGGTTCGGCGCTGTTGGGTCTGCCCCTGCCGTTGACGGCGGTCCAGATCCTGTACGTCAACCTTGCCACGGATGGGCTGCCCGCCCTGGCACTATCGGTTGACCCTCCCGAAAAGGATCTTATGAAACGCAAGCCGCGTAACCCGCGCACGGGCATCTTTACCCGGCCGGTAGTGACGTTGATGGTGCTGGGCGGCATCTGGTCAACGATCATCAACCTGGGACTGTTCGCCTGGGCGCTGAACTCGGGCCGCAGCCTCGAGGAAGCCATGACAATGACCTTTGTTTCGCTGGTGCTGATCCAGTTCTTCAAGGCCTATAACTTCCGTTCGGACCGTCATTCTGTATTGAACAAGCCGTTTGAAAACAAGTGGCTGAACCTGGCAGTAGGCTGGGAAATAGTCCTGCTTGTGTTGATCATCTACGTGCCGTTCCTGCACGACGCCTTCAGCACCTACGCCCTGCCCTGGATGGACTGGCTGATCGTCAGCGTTCTGGCAGTGACCATCGTCCCTGTATTGGAACTTGCCAAATGGTTTGAACGCCGAGGCTGGTTCGGGGTGGTGGAATAAGTAGCGCCAATCTGTGAGAGATACCCGGAATGATAAAATCGTCGTGCACTTTATGCTTCTGACGGCAGCCTGAACAAGATTTATAAAATATAGGAGACCGGAAATGGCGACAGAAAAGAAAAAACGCAAACGTGATATCCAAAAGGATTATCCAGCGAAACAGTTCGTCCAAAAACTGCGGCGGCTGGCCGACTCCATCGAACAGGGAAGGAAGTTTCAGATCCAGGTGGCCGGGGAGCGGATCATGATTCCGTCCACCGCAACAATCAACACGAGCATGAGCGCGGCGCCTCGTCCGAAGAGGTGGAATTCCAGCTCACGTGGGTGATCGAAAAGAAGTAGCACATACTGCACAAATAAAACAGCCCGGGTTCTTATCCAACCCGGGCTGTTTTTCTATATCTACCCGCCTCCCCAAAATACGACAGTTTACATTTGGGGGAGATGCTCCCCTGAGTGGGTGGAGCGAGTATTAAAGCATCAACAGGTAGAAGCGACTTTCGCGAATCACTTCATAGCCCAGATCACAATACAGGCGCAATGCGTCCTCATTCTTCGCGCGAACTTCGAGATGGGCTTCCGCAAGCCCGTTCTGTTTGAGATGTTCCAAACCCAGATTGATCAGGCTTCGGGCGATTCTTTTACCCCGCCACGGGGAACGGACAAATATATATTCTGTGAAGCCGATCTTGTTTCCAGACTTAAGATTTTCAGCTTCATCCCAAAACACCGCTACATTACCCACAAGTTCATCCCCGTCAAAGGCAGCGAAGGTTGTGCCCACGGACCATTGTGGAGATTGCATAAAGTATTGCCATTCTTCCAACGCAACGGGCGCTTCCGGGAAACACTTATTGCGGGCATCGACATATGCCTGCTGTTCCGCTTCGCTTTCCATCCGCCAGCGGCGGAGCTTAATACCATCCAACGCTTGCACAGATGGAACATCCTGCGACAGGTCGCGCCGCATCGTGAACACACTCTCCGTGTGCTGACATCCCTGTGATGTCACATAAGCAATGCTGGCAATCTCAGAGGGAAAATATTGAAATGTGAGATGAATGGGGTGCCCTGGAAATTCAGCTGTCACTTCGCGGGCACGGACCAGAATCTGTTCGAAGAGTTGATCCTTGACTTCATTTGGCGCCTCACACGCAGGGTGGACTCTGATTTCCGTCCATAAGGTGTGCGGCAGGCTGGAAGCATCGCGCATCAAAACGGGATACAGCGGTGCGTATCCCAATAACGTGCCGCTTTCATCAAAGGCGCAGAAAATATTGCCCTCAAAAGCAGGCGAAAGATACACTTCCCCAGGGATGACCGGGGCATCCGGATAGCAATCAGCATACGCCGATTGCAGTTCAACCACAGCAGGGATGTAGGAAGAGGAAAAGGGTCGGATTGTGATTTTTTTCATTATATACATATAACGCTAAAAGGATGAAATGGTTGCAACACAAATCGCATGAAGAATACTCTCCACAGTGTTGGAAACCTGCCAAAGGTATCATCGCCGGGACTGAACAACCATAACTTTGCCCTCACTAACCTAATTTCAGTAAATCACAGGTTTTACCGTCATTGCGAGGAGGGTGCCTTTCCCGACGAAGCAATCTTACTCCTCAGACGGAAAATTGCTCGAAAATATGAGATTGCTTCGCAAAGAACCCT
>JANMSY010000574.1:0-15431 GCA_031389865.1 Anaerolineales bacterium
CGATGAGTGGCGCCAGCAACGTGAACTTCTGGCTGCGCAAGCGAGGGCTTACGCCCAGCGAGCCATTGGTCAAAGCAATCCTCGCCCGCGCCAAAGAGAGCAACCACCTGCTGACCGACGCCGAGATTCGCCAGGTGATCGAAGTCGTGTCCCGTTGATTTTCGGGCACGGGCCGCGGGCACGGGCGCACTGCGTTGGCACGGGTGCTTGGGGCGACTGGACGGGTCCTGGATCGCTCGCTATACATCTGGACTTCCGGTGCAACCGAGTTGCGATAACGTCCCCCCGCCCGTTTCGCCCGGCGGTGTTTCACCCGAGCGTGGCCACGTCCACCGGGTGGGGCTCGATCGTGTAGGCATTGGTGTTTCAATCAAGCTAGGCATCGCCGTCTGGGTATTTGCAGTAGCTACAGCACTAGCCGTTTGCATTATCTGTGCTTGTGCAGTCTGTGTCGCCCCATAGTTCTCAAGCTTGTTTGGATTTTGCCATTGAAATATTGCGAGTGAGGCAAAGTAAATTGCTACTAGCAATGGGATAATCATAAGCCAGACGAGTACAGATACTTTGCCAAGTCTGACAAGCCAGCTTTCCCTAGAGGCAAGTGACTCTGCCCTCTCTTTGATCTTGTTGATCTCTTTTCGTAGGGCGGCTAATTCGTAATCATCTGCGGATTGCAGGCTCCTTTTTTTGTCTTCCTTTTCCGACTCCAACGATTTTAGTTGGGCACTTTTTGATGGATTAACCCTTATTGAGACTAACATCTTTTCTATAAGGTCGATTTCACCTAAGAGAAATGACCTTGTAGCCAGGATTTCTGTCCTTTCTTTGAGATTGCGGACCGCTTCTTGTAAGGAGGGTACATCCGTTTTAACTACTGTCTCCAATTTCTTTTTTGTATCTTCCTTTTCGGATCGCAAAGCATCTGCATCGGCATCTTTTAATGGCTCCAATATCTTCTCTATTTCCTCGATTTGGTTGCGCAGGAAAGACGTAGTCACGACTAACGAATTATTGGCCATGGACTCTGCTCTGGCTTTGAGCCTGCTGATATCTCTTCGCAAGACAGATAATCTAAAGGGAGATAATCCCCCCTCGTCCATTGCCTCCAGTTTCTTTTTTTTGTCTTCTGCTTGGGACCGCAACGATTCCGATTCAGCGTTATTCAATGGCTCCAGCATCTTCTCGATTTCGTCAATTTCCTCAAATAAAATCTCCAGTTCATTATGTGTTTCATTGTCAGGTCGTTCTGAGGACGAAGGTGTTGTATTCATTTGCTTGCCTCTTTCTCAGCCGGATTTGGCCCCGTGGAACGAACGTTAACCAATCTTTTGAGAAGGTCGAACCAGAAGGGGGCACCCTGTCTGGCTGCCATAGCCGTAATAAGGATACCGAAAATTTTAAGGGCAATATTTGTCTGATTATTGGATCTGGGCGGAGCAATACAATACTCACTGGCAAAGATGGGAATACCAAAAGCTTGATCTGTACTTGGAAATAATTGACAAGTAGTGTCATAGATAGCTTTGGCTTCGGGTCCACTTTCTTTGATGACCCAGCCAATCGGCAAATTAAGACCAACGAACTGATCTCTAAATTCTTGCATGGTTTGCTCGGGATTGGCCGCCAACTGTTCTCTGGGCAGCTGGAAATTTTCAGCGTTCGCCGCTAGTACTTGACGAACGGAGGGCTCCCGCCAGAGATAAAGCGTAAGGTTTATGGTATCGACGTTTAACACTAATGCTATGATAAGCCCAATGATAAGTGCCATAGCCTGCGAGTAGCGCTTGAATACTCCGCTGGTGCGATCCATGGAATCGTCGAACCACTTCTCCACATTTTTTCTGGCTTTGGCAACATTGCTCTCCCCTTGCGCGGTATATTGCTCTACATTTAGCAGCAGGGCGCTCAAGGTTTGGTTTAATTCAGGACTAATAACACTGAATGCTGCGATACCCTTCTTTAGCTGAGTGAACACCGCATCATCCCCGTCTGCAGCCTTCTGTTTTCTGGAAACTTTTTCTATTTCATTCTTGAGCAACTTCGCTTCAGCGAGAGCGCGATCCATAACTTCTTTATAATCCGGATATTGTTGTGAAAATTCAGTTGCTTTCTTTTTCAGCAGGTTCAAACCTATATTTGTGATCGATGTGCCAGCTTCCGTTGCTGCCGCACTTCGCGCCGTATCTGCCAGGATGTTCAGTGCATCAATGACGGCCTGATCTTTAAGCCTGTTCTCATTCCTCTCAAGTTCATCTCGAATCTTAAAAATGCCCTGTTGAATTAAAGAAGACTCGGTACCTGCAGTCACTGCTATGTCGAATAGGCAAAGGGAAAATTGCTGGGCAGGTATGTAGGAGGGAAGTTTTCTCTTTTCTTGAGTAAAGCCGCGAACTATGGGAAAATTGTAAAGCCAGGGGGGTACACTGGATGGTCTTCTCCTCTTCTTGGCAGTCAGGCCGCGAATCACCGGATGATCATAAATCTGAGACCTGAGATTTGGGTTGGCGAGCATTTCATGAATGGAAGCCTCCATATCCTTTGCCCGTTTGTTCAGCGTGCTGGTGATCCACTCCTGGATCTGAATCGTTGCGAGACTGATGGTGATCCACATAAAGACAATTCCGATCGCAACTTCGATGATGGCACCTAGGTTCATAAATCCTCCTTGGGAAAATGTGACTAGCCTGCGCCCTGGAAAGATGCGATGGCAGTTTGCTTATCGTTGAACGTTTCAATGAACATGTCAAAACCGCTGATGTCAAACGCAGTTTTGGTCTCTTTCGACAGGTTAACCAGTTTCAAATGCGGCGATTTATACGTCCCTGCGCTGATACCCCTGCGTACTTCCTCTTCGCTGAGACCATTGTTGGGATCCCTGGCACGGAGTTCATTGAAGATCTGATGAAGGGCACGCAGCCCTGCACTGCTGACAAATGGAGAATGAGAGAGGTCAATCAGGATGTGGCGGGCTCCGGCATTGATCAACTCTTCGGCTTTTGCCTGAAAACTTTCATAGGAATTCGCATCTATGTTGCCATCCACGTGCATGACGCTGACCGGCACGCGTCCGTTTTCAATAGAGACCTTGATGTCCATTTTTTTCTCCTGTAAATGTGAATTGAGCACAATAGTATCAGTATATAAAATCGTGGGCTAAATATCAAGCCTTTTTCGTTTTTACTCAAAGACTGCCTTAGAGAGTGTTTCTAAGTAGTTTAAAGCCATGTTACAACGCCTTTTGAACCATGCTCAGCCAGGAATTTCACGGATTTACACAAGCGAAGCAGTCCTATGGACGAATTTTGCCCATCAAACGTCAAACCTTCGTGCTCTCCCCGGCACCGACCCACCGGGGCAGGTGTTGTGTCCTTTGTGGTGATTTAAGAAACGGTCTCTTACGCGTTCGGAGTTCCAGGCTGGCATCGAAGGTGCGATTGATTGACGATGTAAATTCCGATCAGTGCCATTGCCCCGCCAATACCCTGCCAGATGCTGGGGATCTCGCCGAGCAGGGGGATCGCCAAAATGGTTGTAAGCACCGGCTGCAAGATCATGGTTGGCGAGACGACCGAAGCAGGAAGGTGGCCCAGTGCGTAGGCCAGTGACATGTAACCGATCAATTGTGATACCAGCGCGCTGGCAAGGAACACCAGCCAGGTGTTGGTGTCAAAACCCGAAAGTGGATTGTGTAACACCACGTTGATAATAAAAAGCGAAACGGTTGCGCCAATTCCCACGAACCAGATGTGACTGACAGGGTCAAAAGTTGTGCGGCTTCTCTCGGTAAAAAGGAAATACCCGCCGTAAAAAAAACCAGTGAAGAGCGCCATCACATCTCCCACACCAAAGCGCGGATGCAGGATAAAGTCTGTACCCATGATAAGAGCCGCGCCCAGGAGTGTGAATGTCAGCCCGCGCCAGAATCCAGCCGACAATTTTTGTTTAAGGATGAACCATGTTCCCAGCGCCACCCAGAGCGGCGAGGTGTTTCCCAGCAAAGTCGCGTTGGATGCGGTGGTGTATGAAAGAGATGCAGTCCACAACGCCAGATCGCATGCCGTAAACACACCCGCAAGTAGAGGGAATAGCACCAGCCGCGAGCGAATGGATGGATTTGCTTTTATGCGCGGCAGGAAGAATGGGAACAATAAAAACACTGAAAAGAACAAACGATAGAAAGCAGTGACCGGGCCAGGCGCATTTGCCCAGAGCACGAACATAGCCGAGAAACTGAGCGAAAGAATGCCAACTCCCAAAGCGATGTAGGCAGGCAGGGATTTGTTTTGTGTCATCGATGTGATGGATGTACTTCTACTGGACCTGGAGACGGTCGAGCAGCGGGGGAAGTTCTGATAACGTGGATACGCTCGCGTCTGGCTGGAAGCGGGGCTGATCCTCAGACGATTGACCGGCGCGGCGGCTGATCCAAATGCCATACAAGCCGGCGCTCTTCGCACCGCGAATATCTGCATCGAGGTTATCGCCGACCATCACCGTTTCAGACGGGAGGAAATACCAGTTGGCAATTGCCAGTTCGAAGATGCGCGGGTGCGGCTTGCGGTAGCTGCACGCTGCCGATGTCAGTATAAAATCGAAATAGGGAGCTATTTCGAAGCGACGCACCAACTCCTGTACATCCTGGTCATCGCCTGCGTTCGAGATCAGCCCGAGACGATATCCATCCTGCACTAATTTTTTTAGTGTGGGTAATGCGTCATCTTCGAGGATCCAGTTGGTTTGGGTGATTGAAAACAGGCTGTCCAATGCCTTGCGGATCACGTCGTCGGGCATATTGGCGTAGCCCTTGTCCTTCAGCAGGTCCAGCAGGACAAATGTGTAACTGGTTTCGAGGAGGTCTTTTTCGCGTCGCGCGAAATAATCACCGAGTCTGCGACGGAACTCGATCGGGAAGGTGGACAGGTTAAGCTCCATGCCCTGCTCGATCAGGTATTTCGTGAGTGCCTCGTCACCTTCTGCGGTGATCTGATACCACGTATTACGCTCGTACATGAGCGTTCCACCCAGGTCAAAGATTACGGCGCGAAGAAAATTACGGGCCATGGTATTAGAGAATCGCAAATAGGATGGGGAACAGACTCAAGCCATTGACAAGAAAATGTGTGATGATGCCGGGCCATGTATTTCTTCGTTTTTGTGCGACAAACGAAAGCGCCAGGCAAACGGGAAGCAGCCCCAGCCATGACCAATACTTAAAAGCGTGGAAGAGAGCCCACAAGGTGCCGTGAACCAGCCACGTGTTTTTGCCATGCACCAATTCCTGACGAGGCAGGACAACACCTCGCCACCAGAACTCCTCCCCAATGATATTGAAGGCGAGCAGGATCAAACTGAAGACAAGCAGGCCCCAGTTACCTTTTGCGTTTGGCCCCAATGATGCCGTAAAGATGTTCATGATATTTGCGGGGTCAATGGTTGGGTCGAGAAGGGCCGTGGGAATGTTGGATGGGAGTGGAATGATGCCTCGTAGGACAAGCACTTGCCCGATGACACCAAATATTCCGGCACCGATCATCATGACGACAAATGAGGCGGCTGTCCACACCCAATCGGTCTTGTCCATTTTTTTGAGGCGGAAGCGGTCCTGGATGGCAGCCCAGGTCAGCGGGGTACCCTCCATCCGCAGGGCGATCAACGATGCGATCAACATCATAATCAGAGGGATCAACAGGGACAGGCTGTAACTCATGAATTCAGTGATCCCCTGATCCATGAAAAAGGGAATTAGATAATAAACAGAAAGTACGAAGACGATTGCAGGGATTCCAAAGTACAACAATGCCAGTGAAAGAGGCATGGGTTTCAGTGACTTGGCATTGGATGACATGGCATTCTCCTTGACCTGCAATATGAAATTAAAATCCGCGCGGGGTCATTTCTTCTTTTCGCGCGGCTCCACAGCCAGCGGCTTCTGCGGCAGGGTGGTGACAAGTACCTTGTCCACGCGGCGGCCGTCCATATCGATGACTTCGAAGCGCAAGCCATGCCATTCGAATTGGTCGGCAGTCTGCGGGACACGTCCGAGTGACACCATCACAAACCCACTCAGGGTTTCATATTCCGGTTCATGAGGCAGGGCGGGCAGGCTAAAAATTTCCTTGAACTCATCCACTTCCAACATGCCATCCAACAGCCACGAGCCGTCCTGTCGTTGTGTGGCCTGCGGCTCCTCCAGCTCTATCTCACCCACGATCTCCTCGATGATATCGTGAACCGTTAACAGGCCCTGCAGGCCGCCAAACTCATCAATGACCAGAAGCATCTCGGTGCCTTTTTCCTTGAAGATCTCCAATGCCCGCGCCGCGGACATGGTTTCAGGAATAAAAAAGGCAGGTTTCAACAACTGTTTGAGTTTGATCTGCTCATTTCCCAGACTGACAACAAGAAGATCGCGCGCTTTCACGATTCCCAAAATGACATCCAGGGTATCCTGTCGTACAGGGAAACGGGAATATTCATTCTCTGCTATCTTGGTACGGATCTCTTCAATGGAGTTTTCAATATCCAGCCAGACAATCTCCGTACGCGGAGTCATCAGCGAATAGACACGCCGTTCACCGAGACTGAACACGCCTTCCACCATATCCTGCTCAGACTCTTCAAACACGCCAGCCTGTGTACCCTGGTCGAGAAGTACCTGCAGTTCCTCCTCAGTGATGGGAGGATCATTGGAAGCTTTAACACCGAAAATCTTCAATATAAGATCAGTGGAGAAACTCAGGACCTTTACGATTGGCGAAAAAACTCTTGAAATGAAGAACATGGGTTCGGCAACAAAACGTGCTATTTTCTCGGGATTATGCAATGCAAGTCTTTTGGGAACCAGTTCACCCAGCCACAGAGAAAGGATGGTGATGACCACAACCACGATGCCCAACCCCAATGCTTCGCTATATTCCGCCAGAGCGGGGATCCTTGAAAATTGGGCAGCAAGGCTTTCTGAGATGGTTGCACCGCCAACCGCACCCGATAAAACTCCGATTAATGTGATTCCGATCTGGATGGTTGAAAGAAAAATATTCGGATCTGATATTAAATTCAATGCTGTTCGCGATGCTTTATCACCATCATTGGCATATTGATGCAATTTTGCCTTGCGCGATGAAATAAGCGCCGCCTCCGACATGGCCAAAACTGCATTGATCAAAATAAGCAAGGCAATAAAAACTATTTCGTTCCAGTAACTCATGGTGTCCTTCCTGACAGATTACGGTCCTGCCAGCTGTATTTCCCCAAAATATTTGTAGTCATGCTCTTAAATGAAATAACCCAAAAACGTTCGTCTGTACAATGAATGTTTGATGAACGTTTTTGAGTTGATTTGTATTCGTTAACGCTGGCTATTGTTAGCTGAATCTTTATTTGCTCTGAAGAGTGTGTTGTCTCATATATAGGAGAGGCACAGTTTGAGCGGAGCAGGCTGCCAGTGGTAACCTGCTCCAATATATTATTAATTTCTATGGGGATTTCTTCTGACATGATGCTAGTGGATTTTTCTCGCTTGCCTATATTGTACTATGGATGAAGCGCATCATCAGCGGACCTGGATGCCAGTTCCGATTTCAACACTGCCCACCACCCACGCAGCCTGACCCATTTCACCAGCACGCGTCAGAAAGCTGTCCAGCTGATCCTGTGGCACTCCGAGAAGCAGTCCACCGCTTGTCTGCGGGTCGAACAGCAGCATCTGGTTCGGCTCATCAATCGAACCACTACACTTTACATGGGGCTCAAAATGTTTCTTGTTATCAAATGCGCCGCCAGGAAAGATACCCATTTCTGCGTATTTACGCGCGCCAGACACAAACGGCATTTTTTCGAAATCGAATTTCAGCGAGACGCGCGAAGCCTGCGCCATTTCCATGCCGTGACCCAGCAAACCGTACCCGGTAATGTCTGTGCCCCCGCTCAAGCCAAACTCTACAGCCAGCTGGCTTGCCGATTTGTTCAAACGCTTCATCCAATCTACAACTTCAATAATGTCCTGCTCTTCGGCCTTCTCCTGCTTCAGCGCTGTGGTGGTCACTCCGAATCCTAGTGGCTTTGTCAGTACCAGCGCATCGCCGACTTTGAGTCCGCTTTTGCTCAGCATTTTGCGCGGGTCCACGAAGCCGATCACCACGAGTCCATATTTTGGTTCCGTATCCCTGACGGTGTGCCCGCCTGCGATGACAACTCCCGCTTCACGCGCTTTCTCCGCGCCGCCGCGAATGATCTCGCTTGAAATTTCAACGGGCAAATTATCTGGCAGTGCTGCGACGTTTAATGCCAGGAAAGGCTGTCCGCCCATCGCATACACATCCGAGAGGCTGTTTGCCGCCGCAATGGAGCCATAATCGTAGGCATCGTCCACCACCGGTGTGAAGAAATCAGTGGTCACCACAATGGCGCGGTCGTCATCCAAACGCCAAACGGCCGCGTCGTCAGGTTCCCGCAGACCCACCAAAAGGTCCGGGAATGAAGCGGCATCGAAAATATCTTTAATCGGACGCAGAACCTGCGTCAGCGCGTCTGCGCTTAATTTTGACGCTCAACCCGCACAGGTAGACAGGGTCGTCAGGCGGATCTCGCGTCCAGTTTGTGGAATCGGCATCAAATCTCCTAAGAATCTATCCTAAAATTCAATGATCTTTCTGGATATATCGTTGCGAACCGCCGCTTTTGTTCTTTGGCGGTGAAGCAATCTCCTTTTCATCAGGCAAAATCTAGTTTTTGGGAGATTGCTTCTCGAAGACTCGCAACGACATGGTTAATTTTCGGATAGGCTCTAAATATGAAAGACCAGTAACCAGTTTTTCTGGTTACTGGTCATATGTTTTAACTAGAGTGGCACTACGGTGTTATTGGCGGAGTTACCGGCTCTGTAGATGCACTTCCTGGTAATGGCAGTATGAACTGATTGCCGCTTGGAATAAAGATCGTCTGTACGCCGGGCGCGAGTCTCAAAATATACTGATATTGCACCAGTTCAGGTGTGAGTGACTGAGCGAGCAATTCATTGGCTTCGGCTTCTGCTCCGGCCTGAATGAGGCGTGATTCGGCCGCGCCTTTTGCCGCAATCACTGCCGCATCGGCCTGGCCCTGTGCCACCTGGCGAGCCTGTTCGGCTTCCTGCTTCTTTTGTTCAACAGTCAGCGCGGCTTGTTGCGCCTGTTGTTCAGCGATCTGCTTTTGTTCCACTGCCTGGGCGTACCCTTCGCTAAAGTGGATATCGCGCAGGACGAAATCCAGAAGGCGCAAATTATTCTCGGCAAGGCTGCGACTCATCTCCTCTGTAATGATATTGACGATCTCAACACGTTTGGTGGAAACCACTTCCTCCACCCCGTATTGCGAGATCGCATCACGGATGATGCCGCGCGCTTCCGGGCGCACGAACTCATCCTCATAGCGGTTTTGCCACACAATGTGCAATGGCACTACTTTATCCGGATCGATCTGATAAATGATGGAAGCATCAATGATGACTTCCTGCCCATCTTTCGTGCGGGCGCGGATCGAATCATCGCCTTGTATCTGACCTTCGCCCGAAACGGCAGACATGGTATAGGTCTGATTCGAGATCGAATAGACTACCGTTTGTTCAACGATCGGCACAATCCAATGCAAACCGGGCACAAGTGCCTGAGAGCGAACGCCGCCCGCTCTGATTGTGCGGACCACAGCTCTCTCACTGGATTCTACATAGACTAATCCTGACCCCAATGTGCTTAGCACTACCGCTATTACGAGCACCACAATAACAGTGGAGCCTATCCCTTTTGCGTTTTGGTTGCGTCCAGCACGAATCACTGCAAGTACACCCAAACCAACGACGCCCAGCCATGCAAAACCAGCCAATGAGCGAATGACATCAACGATATTCATGGTTCCTCCGAATCATAGTTGAAATTATTATACCGCCATGATAGCATAGCGGTATGCATACGGGAAAAGGACAGGTGGTTGAGTTGATTCTGGAAGATGGATGTCGCTATGCACGCGTTTCGTGCCCGCCGAATTTGATCCCGGCTCCTGGCCAATATCTGCTCGCAAGCGACTCTTCAGACTCACTTCTGCCTGTTCCACTTTTTTATACGGATTCTGCGCCTCAAGGTTTTATGGCATCCACACCCGTATCTGCTTCCTGGAAGCCGGGTGATGTGCTTTCCTTACGAGGTCCATTGGGACGCGGCTTTACCCTGCCAATTGCTGCCCGCCGAATCGGACTCGTTGCCTTCGATGATTCGCCCGCCCGCCTGCGCGGCCTCATCCGCCCCGCCTTGAAGCAGAATGCATTGGTTGTGCTGGTCTGCGACTCCACCGCTGATGGCTTGCCCGATGACGTGGAGGTCCAGCCATTATCTGCACTCGAGGAAATTTTCAGATGGGCAGATTTTCTCGCGTTGGATGCGAGGCGCGAGAGCCTGCCGGGGTTGAAGGAAAGATTGGGAGAATGGAATCAGGTGTCGGTTTTGAGCGAAGTGCAGATCCTGATCCGCACGCAGATGCCCTGTGGGGGAGTCGCTGAATGCGGTGTCTGCGCGGTGACTGTGAAGTCAGGTTGGAAAATGGCTTGTAAGGATGGCCCCGTTTTTGATCTGACGGAAATTTAGAACCAGATCCGGAAGGACGTGGCTGTTGTTGCTGAAAAACCTTGATAGGTGACGATAACATCAACTAGCACAAGTTCCCCTTGCTTTTGATCTGCAAACTTAAAACTGATGCTTCCAAGCCCCGAAGTATTAGTGCTGAAAAAATAATCTTCGGTGCGGCCATCCGGGAAACGAATTGTCGCTTTACCCATGGCATTGGAAACCGCCTGATGCGTTTGACTCCGAACGAGAACATATACCGTTTGCTGCCCGCTTGAAAGTGTAATGGCTTTCGATACAAAAGCGCGCACATTGATCGAAAGTATGGAGCTGATGGTCGCGTCGAGCGGGTTGATCGGCTTAAGGTACGCCTGATCCTCGGCGAGTTGATCGAAATACATGCGACCCAGATCACTGATCACCACGCGCTGGTTGTCAGGCCGGTCTGCGCGCCATTCGAATCGTGCCCTCTCGAAATATTGAACAATTAAATTTTCATGGAATTCAAACGGTGATATTGGATTGCCAAATTGTGCCGGGCCACCGTTGGCTTCGTAAAAATCGAGAAATGCAAAGCAGACACGGAAACCAGTTGGAAATAATTTACATGCCGACGAATTGTTGATGTCAAGTTGCTGGCTGCCCGGTTTGTAGCTTGCCGCTCCGAGCGCTGTGAGTTGAACGCGTTGATCCTGTGGCATGTCTGCACGCAGTTCAAAACGTGCGCGTTGAAAATATTGAACAACCTTCCCATCGTTGGATGTGATTTGTTCCGTGATTGGGTAGCCAAATACAAGACTCGGGTTGCCCGCGGTCTTGTAGAAACGCAAAAATTCCCCTTTTACATTGTGGCCTGTTTCCGGGAAATGCTGCACATTATCCGCTCCCTGGGCCTTGGCGGATCCCCGTGGAACCAGCAGGAGGATCAAAATGAGAAATAAAGCCGTAAAACGGCGGGCTGCGTTCATTTGACTCATTATACTCATATTCGACGGGTGGTCACTTTGCTCAAATTCCTTCACTTGACAATGCTGTACGCCGGTGAGTGTCCACCGTTTTCAGTAGTGCATCCACGATTCGCTCAGCAGCGTGGCCATCGCCAAACGGATTCGCCGCCTGCGCCATTTTCGCATATGTAGCATCATCATCCAACAGGCGCGTCGCTTCCTGGACGATGTTGCTGATCTCTGTCCCAACCAGCTTGAGTGTCCCTGATTCGATGCCCTCCGGCCGTTCGGTCGTCTCGCGTAGAACCAGGACGGGAATGCCGAACGCTGGAGACTCCTCCTGTATACCGCCAGAGTCGGTCAGGATAAGCGTTGCCCGTTTCATTAGATGTACAAGCGGCAGGTAATCGAGCGGCGGCAATAAAGTGACATGAGGCACATTCTTCAATATGCGATTAACAGGTTCCTGCACGTTTGGGTTGAGATGGACGGGATAAATGATTTCGACATCCTCTCTTGAAGCAAGCCCTGTGATCGCATGACAGATATTTTCAATGGGTAACCCAAAGTTCTCGCGTCGATGCGCAGTGACAAGGATAAGTCTTCTAGTCTCTCGTCCAATCGTCTTTGGTCCGTACACTCCCAGTTTTTCAAGTAATTCTTTGATCTCCTGAGGTTCATCCTGTTGAGCGACATGGGTCAGCGCGTCGATGACCGGGTTACCTGTGACGACGATCGCGTGGTCTGGAATATTTTCCCGTAACAAATTCTGGCGAGACCATTCTGTTGGTGCAAAGTTTAAATCCGCGGTGACAGAAGCAATGCGGCGATTGATCTCCTCAGGGAAAGGATGCCATTTGTTGTGAGTCCGCAAACCCGCTTCCACATGACCAAATTTGATCCGCCGATAAAAAGCTAACAGAGAAGTGGTGACGACTGTTGAAGTGTCACCGACTGCCAGTACCCAGTCTGGTTTGAATTCGGCGAGAACCGGGTCAAGGTGCGTGAAGATGGCTGCACTCAACTGTGCAAGGGACTGGTCGTCTCGCATCAGGTTCAGGTCGTAATCGGGCTTGATCTGGAACAATTCGAGGACTTGATCGAGCATCTGCCTATGTTGAGCGGTAACACAGACACATAGCTCAATTCCTGCAGTCTTTTTTAGTTGACGGACAATGGGAGCCATTTTCACGGCTTCAGGTCGTGTACCGAATACAGAGAGGATTTTCAATTTTCGAATTCCCATTTAGACTTTATTGACCCCCAGGCGAAAAACTTTAAAACCACTGTTGTTCCATGACTTCACTTCCCAGCCGTTGACACAATCCACGACGATACGCGCGTTGGTCTTGGATGCTATTTCGCCTGGATCCAGCTTCAGGAACTCAGTGTGCTTGACGAGCAGCAAAATTACATCTGCGTCAGCGAGCGCCGTATCGAGGCTGCCAGTGATGTGGATGCCCTTCATATCTGTGCCGGGCTTAAACGGCTCCCACGCTTTCACTTGCGCGCCTTCCTTCTGCAATAAATGTACTACTTCGGCGGCAGGGCTTTCGCGGAGATCGTCCACATCCGGCTTATAGGCAAGACCCAGTACAGCAATCTTTTTATCCTTCAATTCTCCTATTGCCTGTTTCACTTTTTGGATGACAAACGGAGGTTGCCCATCGTTGACCTGGCGGGCATGGTAGATCAAGGGCGTTAATTCGGGAGCGGTTTCAACGAAGAACCACGGATCCACGCTGATACAGTGCCCTCCCACGCCCGGGCCGGGGCTCAGGATGTTAATGCGGGGATGACGGTTGGCAAGGCTGATGGCTTCCCACACATCCACGCCGAACTTCTCAGCGAGGCGCGAAAACTCGTTTGCAATGGCGATATTGACATCGCGCGTGGTGTTCTCCATTAACTTGACCATTTCGGCAGTGGTCGAGTCTGTCTCAATAATGTCGCCTTTGACAAAGACAGCATACAGGTCACGCCCTGCTTTGGCTGATTCGGGCGTTACCCCGCCGATCACGCGGGCATTCTCGATCAACTCCCGTAGGATCTGCCCCGGCAGCACGCGTTCGGGTGAATAGCACAGGAAGAAATCAGTACCAGCCTTGAGCCCAGACCGCTCCAATATGGGGGCGATCAGATCAATGGTCGTGCGAGGTGGCGATGTCGATTCCAGGATGACCAGATTCCCTTTGCGCAGGCAGGGCACAATCGCTTCCGCCGCGGAAATCACAGCGCGCATATCCGCCAGTTTGTACTTTCGCCCTTCGTACTCGTTATATTGGTCTTCATAAAAAGGGGTGGGGACCGCGATCAAGAAGGCGTCGGCTTCCTCAGGAGCAGGGGAGACGGTCAGGTTTCCTGATTTCAGTGCGGCTTCCACAATGGTGCGCAAACCGGGTTCGTGGATGTGGATGTTGCCGTTTCGAAGAGTGTCTACAACTTGCGGGTTCACATCGACCCCAATGACGTTCAGCCCGTGGGTGGCAAAAGTGGAGGCGGTTGGCAGGCCGATATAGCCAAGACCCAGCACGCAAATTTTTTGGAAGTTCACTCAAGCTCCTTGTTCGATGAAGATTAATGCGGCTCAATTATACAGCCTCGAAATGCAATACCTTTCACAACTTTTCCCTGACGAAATTCGTAAACAGATTGGAATAAACAACTGGTGTTGTTGTATAATGAACTGGAGGAAGTTATGGACTTCTTACTTGACCCCAATGTTGCGTATCTCTTTGTTGTCGGGGGCGTTTTGTTGGCAATGCTGGCGCTTGCCACGCCGGGGACGGGGTTATTTGAGATTGGCGCGTTCTTCTCCATCGCACTGGCTGGTTACGCAATCTATAACTTGTCGTTCAACTGGTGGGCGTTAGCCCTGCTGGCGCTTAGTATTATTCCATTTGTGTATGCCCTGCAAAAACCAAAACGTGAAATGTATCTGGCCCTGTCCATCGTGTTGTTGATTGTGGGATCGGTATTCATGTTTCCGCGTACAGCAGATCAACCTGTGGTCAACCCTCTGGTGGCAGTTGTGACCTCCGCGCTGGTGGCTGGCTTTTTGTGGATCGCTGTTCAAAAGTCTGTCGAGGCCGCCAGCATTCGCCCGTCCCATGATCTGGGAGCGTTGGTGGGTCAGATCGGAGAAGCGAGGACAGATGTCAACGATGAGGGAAGCGTTCTCGTTGCCGGCGAGCTATGGTCCGCAAAGAGTGAAAAGCCCATCGCCTCGGGCAGTTCGGTCCGCGTGGTCCGCCGGGATGGATTTGTCCTGGAAGTAGAGCAACATGACTGATATCATCAATTCATATAGTAAAGGAGATTGCAATGGAAATTCTTGGTGGTAGTGCAACATGTATTTTTGGCGTAATCCTGGTTCTTGGCTTTATCTTTTTGGCAAATGCCATCCGGATCGTGCCCGAATATCAACGTCTGGTCGTCTTTCGGCTCGGCCGAAGCGTGGGTGCGAAGGGTCCCGGAATTGTTTTGCTTATCCCGGTGATCGACCGGGCTGTAAAAGTGGATTTGCGCGAACAAGTGCGTGAAATCCCGCATCAGACTTCGATCACGAAGGATAATGCCCCGATCTCGATCGACTTCCTGTGGTATTACAAGGTTCTCGACCCCACCGAGTCGGTTTTGCAGGTAGGCAATTTTGAATCGGCTGCTGCCGGTATTGCGGCTACCACATTGCGCGCTGTGATCGGTGGTATCCCATTGGACGATGTGCTTTCAGAACGCGAGCATATCAATAACATGCTTCGTACCCGCCTGGATGAGGTGACCGAGCGCTGGGGTGTGAAAGTAACCAACGTGGAGATCCGCGAGATCATCCCGCCACGCGACGTCCAGGAAGCGATGAACAGGATGCTTTCCGCGGAGCGCAACCGGCGCG
>JANMSY010000632.1:0-7165 GCA_031389865.1 Anaerolineales bacterium
GCGGAGGTGCAATACGCAGATAAGTACGCAGGTCGGCTTCCTGGCGCTCGTGCATCCATGCCCCGATTTCCTTGTAGCGCTTGTATAACTTCAACTGGTCAACGAGCGATTTCCCGAGATCCTCTTCACCACGTTCACGCGCAGGCGGCCTGGGCAACAACGCTTCAGATTTGATCTGCAACAGCTTTGCCGCAATCACGAGGAATGCCGAGATTTCATCGGGATTAGCCTGCTCCAGGCTGTTGATATAGGCAAGATATTGATTGGTCACCGTTGCCAGCGAAACGGACGTAATATCCAGTTCGGCATGCTCGATCAGGTTTAACAGCAGGTCGAGCGGTCCATCATAGACCGGAGTGTGCACGGTGTAGTTTAACTGGCGTCCCAGCAGGTTATCCATTGGCGGGAAATTATACTCGGTTACGATATAATTTCATCATGACAAATAAATTGACCCATCTAGACGAACAGGGCCGTGCCCGCATGGTGGATGTAGGCAGCAAGCCCGACACTGAGCGGATCGCGGTGGCACGCGGCGAGATCCATATGAAAAAAGAGACGCTGGATCTGATCCGCGCGGGACAGATCAAAAAAGGCGACGTGCTCACTGTGGCGCAAATCGCAGGAATTGCCGCCTCAAAGCGGACCTCGGAGCTGATCCCGTTATGTCATCCATTATTTCTCACCAAGGTGGATGTGGATCTCGAACTGGATGAATCGCTTCCTGGAGTGATCATCACGGCCACCACAAAGGTCACAGGCAAAACCGGCGTCGAAATGGAGGCCCTGACTGCGGTCTCTGTCGCGGCATTGACCATCTATGACATGGCAAAAGCTGCCGAGAAAACCATGCGCATACAGAATATTCGCCTGATCGAGAAGCATGGGGGTCAAAGCGGTGATGTGGTGAATGAATAATAGTAGCTTTCGCTGCCGTCGTGAGAACTTATGAATTTCCGACCCGTTAATCTTGAAGATAAACTAGCCAAATTCTCCGGGCATTGGTCTCCGAAGATCATCGCGCAGATGAATGATTACCACTTCAAGGTCGCCAAAGTGCAGGGAGAATTTGTCTGGCACAACCACCCCAAAACCGATGAAGTGTTCATTGTCTTGAAAGGTCAATTGGAGATTCAATTCCGTGATGGAAATATCCTGTTGAATGAAGGTGAGATGTTCGTTGTGCCGAAAGGCGTGGAACATAAACCGGCAACTGAATATGAATGTCACATCCTGCTGGTCGAACCGGCAGGTACCGTTAACACCGCTGATGTCGCCGATGATAAAACAGCCCCAAATGATGTCTGGATCTAGAAACAAATGAACCGTGTGAAGCTTCTATTTTTTGCCACGCTGCGCGATCGCGCAGGGACAAGGTCCATGGAACTTGAGGTTCCTGCCGATCTAACCATACAGGGACTAAAGGATAAGATTTCGAATGAGTTTCCGAATTTGAAGGAGTCCATGTCCAGTGTATTGATCACCATCAACCGCGAATATGCCTTTGATGATGCAGTCATTCCCCAAAATGCTGAACTGGCAATGTTTCCTCCAGTAAGTGGAGGGTGATTGTCCGGCAGAGACTCTTCGCTGCGCACCGAGTGACATACTAGATGAATTATGAATTTCCCTACTATTTTTTCAATCACCGAGAATGAAATAGACTTGAACGACCTGCTGGCAAAGATCACATTGACCAGCACCGGCGCTGCCGCGATATTTGCCGGCATGGTGCGCGGTGAGACAAAACGCGGCGAAGCCCATGAGACTGAATACCTCGAATATGAAGCATATGTTCCGATGGCGGAAGCAAAAATGAAACAGGTCGCGGATGAGATCCGTTCCCGATGGCCCGTTATCGAAGGAATTGCCATCGTTCAGCGCATTGGCAAACTTTATCCCAAAACGCCGACGATCATTATTGCCTGTACTGCCGCGCATCGCGATACAGGAGTGTTCGAAGCAGCGCGCTATGGCATTGACCGCTTGAAGGAGATTGTCCCGATTTGGAAAAAGGAAGTCAGCCCGAACGGTGAATCCTGGGTGGAGGGCGAGTACATCCCGAAGGCGGGAGAATGACATTCTTTCTGGAGACGGAGAGGCTATTCCTTCGTCAATTTAGCGACTCGGATCTCGAATTTTTTCTTGCATATCGGAACGATCCTGAAGTTGCGATCTATCAGGGATGGGATACTCCCTATCCCAGGGAAAAAGCGATAAAGTTTATAGACCATATGAAGGTTGCTGCTCCGATGCAGAGTCAATGGCTTCAGGTTGCAGTTGAGTTGAAATCCACGCAGCAGATGATCGGCGATGTGGCATTCTTCCTCAAGAGGGATGATGAACGACAGGCGATCATCGGCTACAGCCTGGCGCGTCCATTCTGGGGAAAGGGATATGCCTTTGAAGCGGTGTCCTGTCTGCTTGGGTACCTGTTTGACGAATTGGACCTCCACCGCGTGATTGCTGAATGTGATGTGGAAAACGTCTCTTCGTGGCGGCTGCTGGAGAGGCTCGATTTTCGCCGCGAGGCGCATTTCGTGGAGGGTACTTTTTTCAAAGGGGAATATGGCAGTGAATATCAATTCGCGATGTTGGGACGTGAATGGAAAGCGCGCAAATTGTCGTGACGGGGGACGGGAATTGCAGGTATGTGGCTCACCTCCGATACAGTATCAAATAGCGGCTGGGCCGGAAGCGAATTTTCATCCACAAGAGCGTGACGCGTAGACGAATTAGGGGTTCTACAATGTGCGTGCCATACCGATCTAAGAGACTGTTTTGTAACTCACCACAAAGGACACAACGAACACGAAGATTTGACATTGGATGGGCAAAATTCGTGTCAATCTGTGAAATTTGTGGCTGAAAATGGCTTGAAAGGCATCCTGGCGAGACTTCAACATACTTAAGAAACACTCTCAAAGAGGGATGTATGTATAAGCCCGTGAATTATTTTAGGAAATATGGCATTTCTTTTCAAGCAGTCGTTCTGAATCTTATTTGATAAAGAGGCATAAATGGAAAGAGTTGTGATTACTGGCATGGGTACCGTGAATCCGCTGGGGGTGACCGTGGAGGAAAGCTGGAGAAATGTAATCAATGGTGTATCGGGCGTGGGACCGATCACATTGTTCGATTCGGCGCCGTTGAATGTCCACTTTGCCGCGGAAGTGAAAAATTTTGAGCCTGACCGATATATGGACCCAAAGGAAGCGCGCAGACGCGATCGTTTTGAACAGTTGGGCACTGCAGCGGCGAAAGATGCTCTCGCCAGTTCGGGGCTTGAGATCACGGAATCCAACTCTGGATGTATTGGTGTGCTGGTGTCGTCTGCAATCGGCGGGATCAAATCGCTGCAGGATGCGGTCATTACAAATCATACGGAGGGGCCACGACGTGTGAGTCCTTTCCTGATCCCGATGTTGATGCCGAATGGCGCGGCTGGAATGATCGCCATCGATCTGCAGATCCAGGGACCGTGTTTCTCTGTTGCCTCTGCCTGTGCTTCCGGATCAGATGGAATTGGCATGGCTTGGTTAATGCTGAGGGCAGGCATGATCGACGCTGCTCTTGCTGGCGCAGCGGAGATGACCATTTGCAGCACGGGCGTTGCTGCGTTCGACCGTGTTGGCGCAATGTCGCGGCGCAATGACAATTACTCGATGGCTCCGCAGCCATTCGATAAGAACCGCGATGGGCTGGTCATGGGAGAAGGCGCGGCAGTGCTTGTGCTCGAAACCGAGTCGCACGCAAAAAAACGCGGCGCGAATATTCTGGCAGAACTGGCAGGCTACGGCGCGACCGCAGACGCGTATCATGTGACTGCTCCGCATGAGCACGGCGCAGGCGGCGCAGCAGCAATGCGAATGGCGCTCCAGGCAGCGGGCGCAACGGCAGATGATTTGGGCTATATCAATGCTCATGGTACCGGAACCACATTGAACGATCAATCTGAGACGCGTGCCATCAAGGCTGCGTTCGGTGATATGGCTTATAAGATCCCGGTCTCTTCCACCAAGTCGATGACGGGCCACATGATGGGCGCGACAGGCGCGCTGGAAGCCATCTTCTGTACCCAGGTGGTGCGTGAGGGCATCCTTCCGCCGACCATTCACTATGAAACCCCAGACCCGGAATGTGACCTGGATTACATCCCGAACCAGGCACGCGAAAAGAAGGTGAATCTGGCGATCAGCAATGCATTTGGATTTGGCGGACATAACGCGGTGCTGGCGATACGAAAATACAGTTAAAGCAGCCACAGAGTTTACTGAGAGACTGTTTCTTAACTCACCACAAAGGACACAACGAACACGAAGGTTTGACATTCGATGGGCAACATTTGTGTCAATCCGTGAAATTCGTGGCTGAAAATGGCTTGAAAGGCATCCTGGCGAGACTTCAACATATTTAAGAAACACTCTCTGAGAAAAGTGAGCCTTAAAAAGTTTTTCTCAAAATCTCAGTGTGCTGTGTGGCTGTTCCTACAATCCTATATGGCTGTAGCAAAGTCGCTCGACAAAAGCCTCGTGTCATGCTGAGGGCGTTCTTCGCCCCGAAGCACACCGCACTTGGCGTGGGTGCAAGTGTCTCTACCAACTGGTGTCAGAGACTCTTCGGTCGCGACGAACGCTTCCTCAGAGTGACATGCCATTTTTGAGTTGAGTTTTAGTAATTTCTCTGTAACTCGCTGGCTATTGCTCTTATGGCTTTCTCATTATCGCTTGACAAACCCAGAGCATGTCATGCTGAGCAGAGCGAAGCATCTCTAAACTGGTGTCAGAGACCCTTCGGTCGCGGGAAAACGCTCCCTCAGGGTGACATAAATTGGATTTTGAGAAAGCCATGCTGTTACTCTAAATTCAGCTTGTGAAATGAGAAAATGCGTGCTATAATCCGCCGTCGCTCAAAAACCGATATACTCAAAACGTAAGGACGATAGACAATGGCAGATATTATCAAGGCTCTCGAAGCTAAACAAAATGAAAAAATTCCTCCGCTCGCCGCCGGCGATACCGTCAGCGTGCACGTCAAGATCAAGGAAGGCGAACGCGAGCGCATTCAGGAATTCAAGGGCATCATCATCCGATTGCGCAAGGGTGGCAACGACGCAAACGTCACCGTCCGTCGCATGGCTTCCAATGGCATCGGTGTTGAGCGCACGTTCCTGCTTCGCTCACCGCGTCTGGATAAGGTGGTGGTCGAGCGCCATGGGCAGGTCCGCCGTGCGCAGATCTACTTCATGCGCAATCGCACTGGCAAGTCTGCCCGACTCAAACAAAAGTTCGACTAGAATTTTTCAAGTAGACCCTAAGGCTTCAGCCTTAGGGTCTTTTTTGTTTTACAATTGGGGGCATGAAACCACTTATCGGGATTACCACAAATCAATCCACAAATTCATACGGTCAGCCTACCATTATGCTGATGCAGTCCTATGTCAATGCGGTGATGCAGGCGGGCGGTGTGCCTGTTCTGATCCCATCCTTGATCGCTGACGACGGCTGGGATGTGGTCTACTCCCGTTTGGACGGGCTTCTCTTCTCGGGTGGCGGGGACATCTCCCTCAATTTTTTCAGTGGCGATCCGCATCCTCGCATCGATGATGTGGACCTTGCGCGTGACTCCGTTGAACTGAAGTTCATCCAGGCTGCCGCGTCAGACGGCAAACCTTTCCTCGGCATTTGCCGCGGATGTCAGGCAGTCAACGTTGCCCTCGGCGGAACTCTGTACACGCACATCCCCGATCAGTTCCCGAACGCGCTTGACCACGATTACCCCGGCAACAAGCGTACCGTGCTCGTACACGAAGTGAAGATTGAAGAAGGGACGCTCATTGCCGAGATTTACAGCGAACCGATCATCAAAGTCAACAGTCTGCACCATCAGGGGCTCAAAGACATCGCACCTTCGCTCCGTGTCACGGGTCATTCTCCGGATGGACTCGTCGAAGCGATTGAATTACCCGATCATCCCTTTGGGCTCGCCGTCCAATGGCATCCTGAATGGCTGACTGATCAGGAGTCCACAAGGAATTTGTTTAGGAAATTTGTGGAAGCAGCTGGGGAGTAATCATTGTGTCCACGCCCTCAAACCTATCTTCACCCATCGGCATCTTCGACTCCGGCGTCGGCGGACTTTCTGTCCTGCGGGCGATACGCGCACAGATGCCCGATGAGGCGGTGATCTATTTTGGCGATCAGGGACACATCCCGTACGGTCCGCGCCCCATGGAGCAGATCCGAAACTTCTCTGAAGCGATCACGAATTTTTTGCTCGAGCAGAATGCAAAGATCATTGTCGTTGCATGCAATACCGCGTCTGCGGCGGCGTTGAAAACCCTGCGCGAGAAATTGCCCGATGTTCAATTTGTGGGCATGGAGCCTGCTGTCAAGCCTGCCGCGGAATATACGCAAACAGGCAAAGTGGGCGTCCTTGCCACCCCTGCGACATTTCAGGGCGCTTTGTATGCGTCGGTTGTGGAACGGTTTGCCAACGGCGTGGAGTTATTTCAAAATACCTGCAGTGGTCTGGTACAGCAAATCGAGCAGGGGAATCTGGACGGCGAAGAAACACGCAGAATTTTGGAAGACGCGCTTCTGCCGATGCTTGCGAAGAATATTGATACGGTTGTGTTGGGGTGTACCCACTATCCGTTTGTGATACCGCTCATTCAGCGGATCGTGGGGGACCAGGTGCGGGTGATCGATCCTGCTCCCTCGGTGGCGAAGCAGGTTCGGCGGCTACTCGAATCGCAGGGGATGAAGGGCGAATCTGAAACGCGGGGAAGTATCCGAATTTATACATCGGGAGATCCCGAAGAATTGAAATCCTTATTGCCGATGTTGCTGGGAGAATCCGGGGAAATCGAAAAAGTGAATTGGGTTAATGATTTACAAGTGAATTAGCCACAGAATCAAAGAGTTTTTTTCTCAGAGTCGCAGCGCTCTCTGTGGCTGAACTTTTACAATGCTGATGCCAACAATATTCCGAAGATGGCGATCAGCACACCCATATGCAAAAACAAATTGCTGCCCGTCACCCAGTTCAAACCGAAAAGGAATGGCAGGAAAAAATTGACAGCAATCAGCAGCATGCCAAATAATGGTAACAAACCTTTTCGATGTGCGAAGTAGTCCGACGCCTTGTCAACCATCTTTGAAAG
>JANMSY010000658.1:0-9801 GCA_031389865.1 Anaerolineales bacterium
CCCCTGCCTTCGGGTGAGAAGCGTGCCACGCTTTTTGTGGTCCCTGTGGAGCGATTCGAACAGGTCTAACTGGAACAAAATCAACATTAAGGTAGTTAATAACACCTGAGGTAGAGACACCGGGATGTCATCTCTGTGTCTCTGTGTTTATATGGGAAAGATTTCGAGAGGAAATTTATGAACCAACGATTTCGTCCCCTGGCTGACTTCATGTGGCAAATAAAATGGGGCCCGTAGGCGCTTCCCTCTCCATTCTCAAGGAAAATGGGGGGTGTCCAAAGGACCGCTGTGACCTATCCCAATACCAAATTATCGATCAGCCTTGTCTTCCCGATGAAAACAGCCATCGAAAGCAGGGCTTTTCTTTTTATTACGTCCAGTTCTTCCAGGGTGTCGTAATCTGCGCACGAGACGTACTGCATCTGTGCCAGCGGCTCTGCAGCCAGCATATCCCTCATGATCTGCCGCAGTGTCTCTGCATCGCGTTCGCCGATTTCATGGGCGTCATTTGCCGCGTTCAGCGCACGGTGGAGCACGGTGGCGGCTTTGCGCTGCTCGGGGTCAAGGTACACATTGCGGCTCGACATCGCCAGTCCGTCTGGCTCACGCGTTGTAGGGGAAACAACAATTTCAATCGGGAAGTTCAAATCCCGCGTCATCTGGCGGATAACCGCGGCTTGCTGCGCGTCTTTTTGACCGAAATAGGCCCTGTGCGGTTGGACGGCAATAAACAGCTTGGCGACCACAGTAGTCACCCCTCGGAAGTGACCGGGCCTCATGGCTCCCTCCAATGGACGCGCCATCGCTTCGACCTCCACCCAGGTCTGATACCCGTGTGGGTACATAATCTCGGCTGTCGGCATCCACAGTAGGTCGGTGTAGGCTCCTATCAGATTCGAGTCCCGTTCGATATCACGTGGATACCTGGCGAGATCCTCCTTGGGGCCGAACTGCGTGGGGTTAACGAAGATGGAGACCACAACATGGTTACATTCCTTGCGGGCCCGGCGAATCAGGGAAAGATGTCCCTGATGCAAATAACCCATGGTGGGGACGAGGCCAACTGTCCCTGAGAAGGAAAGTCGGGCAGAGCGTAGATCAGGCAGGGTGATTATCGTATGCATATACGAAACTTTCTGAGTTGACATGGATAGAAAATCTGTGCTAAACTTACGGTACAACCATCACAAAGGAGAAAATATGGCTTACTCATTTACAAATTCCAAAGGAACCACCTACTACCTGCACACCAAGAAGTCCACAACCTCCACTGGCAAGGAGCGCACGCTCTTCTACTTCTCGAAGGAAGTAAGGGAAGCTGACGCTCTCGACGCTGTACCCACAGGTTACACCGTCGCCGAAATGAAGACGGGCCTGCCCGTCCTCAAGAAGGCTGTAGCCGAAACTGCTTCTGAGGCTGCATCAGAGTAAGGAAAGTATAACTCTGTTCGACACCTACATACTGTTCTTTTAGATAAAAAGGAGACTACTTATGACACGTTACACAGCATCTAAAAGCCTTGAAACCAAGAAAGTGGGGGAGACATGCCAGCACTGAATCGCGTTCAACTGATCGGACGTTTGGGTAAAGACCCTGAGAGCAAGTTCACTCCCACGGGAAAGAAAGTAGCTCACTTCAGTGTAGCCGTCAGCAACCGCTGGAAGAGCAGGGACGGCGAGACACAGGAATCTACCGAGTGGGTGAACATCGAAGCCTGGGAGCGGCTCGGCGAAACATGCCAGCAATACCTCAAAAAGGGCAGCCTGGTGTACGTCGAAGGCCGCTTGAAGACGGACAAGTACGAGGACAAAGGTGAAACGAGATATTTCACGAAAGTCGTTGCACAAATGGTCCAGTTCCTGCCCGACGGCCGGGCTACGGAGCCCCTTGTTGACCAACCTGGGACAGAGAATGAAGATATCGAATTGACCTATCCTTTCTAGGTTTGGTCACAAATCCGTGTGGTCTGACGGGTTAGTCATGGCCACTGATTACAAATCTAATCTAATCTACACTAATGGGCTGTAAAGGATCCTTTGCAGCCCATTAGTGTTAAAGTTTCTCCTTGCTCAAAGTCATATCCCTAACAGGTAGGGTGCTTGCACTGGGAGTAGGTTCTAGAGGCATCCAGTTTCCTCGACGAATCAAGATTTATTAAGTGGCCTTACGCAATGTCATTCTGAGCGGAGCGAAGAATCTCTGAGATTATCGTAGAGACCCTTCGCGGAGTTTATCCTGAGCCGGGCCGAAGGGCTCAGGGTGACATAGTAAAAGCCATAAACTGCGTAAGGTCGCTTATTAACAAAAAAGAAATGCGATGAATATTCTGACAAAAATGATAACATAACTAGTTGACATAAACTTTCTTGGGATTACACTAGGTCTATAACAAAACTTCAATGTAGATAAGGAAAAAGATCATGCCAACATTAAATCGTGTTCAACTCATCGGTCGTTTGGGGAAGGATCCGGAAAGCAAGTTCACTCCCACGGGGAAAAAAGTAACCCACTTCAGTGTTGCCGTTAGTAATCGCTGGAAGAGTAAGGAAGGCGATGCGAAGGAATATACGGAATGGGTGACCGTCGAAGCCTGGGGCCGGCTCGGTGAGGTTTGTCAGGAATATCTCAAAAAGGGAAGCCTGCTCTTTTTGGAAGGCCGCCTGAAAACGGACAAGTATGAAGATAAGGGTGAAACGAAATACTATACAAAAGTCGTCGCACTTTCAATGCAAATGCTTGACCGCAAACCCAACGAAGAACCGGTCATGACTGTGGAAGAAGAGACCATCGAATACGAGGCATAAGCCTTCATCCGACAATCCCTACGCTGTAGAAAAATTCATAAAAGGCGTAATGTGTGCCACACCAGACACACACATTACGCCTTTACGTTTTCCTGTGTTATAGTACATTGTCGATTGGCTAAAATTGGATGAAAATTGACCTTGTCCCTGGAAAATGCCAAAACGTAAACTGTTGAAGAACACATCCACTGCATCGTTTGGGTCGCCGGGCCGTGAGGGCCATGACTCGTCCGCGTTCTATAAAACGCGTCTATACGCGAACCAGCCCCAGGCTGAGTTTGAAACGTATGTGGAAAATCCGCCACCGAGCGTGGACCAGATCTTCAATCACTCGTCTGAACGCATGCATGAATTACCGGACTGCTCAGTGCACCTTATGGTGACTTCGCCGCCTTATAACGTTGGCAAGGATTATGATGAAGACCTTTCGCTTGAGGAATATCTTGGCTTCCTCTATACTGTATGGAAGGAAGTCTTTCGCGTGCTGGTTCCGGGAGGACGGGCCTGCGTGAACGTTGCAAACCTCGGACGCAAGCCGTATATTCCGCTAAACGGTTTGATCACCAAAGATATGGCCAGGCTTGGCTTTCTGATGCGCGGTGAGATCATCTGGAATAAGGCTGCCTCCGCCAGCACGTCCACGGCCTGGGGTTCCTGGCAATCGGCGACCAACCCAACGCTGCGTGATACACATGAATATATCCTTGTTTTCTCCAAAGGGAGTTTTCGGCGGGAAAAAATGGACGGGCGTGAAAGCACGATCTCCAAGGATGAGTTTTTGGAATTCACAAAATCAGTCTGGGAGTTTTCCTCTGAATCTGCAAAAAAGGTGGGTCACCCTGCGCCGTTCCCTGTGGAACTGCCCTATCGTTTGATACAGCTCTACACATTTTTGGGGGAGGTGGTGCTGGACCCGTTTATGGGTTCGGGACAGACTGCGCTGGCTGCGTTGAAAACAGGCAGGTGTTATCTTGGTTACGAGATAAACGAGGAGTACCTGAAACTGGCGAATGACAGGATCCAGGGGATATAAAGCTGCGTCACCCAAAGCGCATCATTTATGGATAGCCCCGGGCGTGTTCAGGTTGGACGGCTTCGATCTCGAGCATGTCTATAAGGTAAACAGAACGATGGCACCGAAGGCGAGCAGGATGCCCATGGTCTGCACCCACGAGATCTTTTCCTTTAGAAATATCCATGCCAGTAAAACCGTGGAGGCCGGATACAACGCGCCCAGTACCGCGGATACATCCAGCCTGCCCGTCCGTGCGGCGAGGACGTAGAACCCGTTTCCTCCAATGTCGAGGATGCCGTTTATGATCCCGTATCCCCATAGTTCGCGCGGCGGCATGGCAGGTTGACGCGTGAGCAACGCGATCAGGCCCAATACAATAAAACCCGCGCCACGGGCACTTACAAGGGGCCAGAAAAATGCATTGTGCGTGGCTTTATAGATGACGACAAAATACAGGCCGAAGAATAAGCCTGAGAGCAGGGGCAGGCGCAGGTCCAGGACATTGAAGCTCCAGTTCGTCCCATCCGTTTGCGAGATAAGCCAGACGGCAATAAAGGCGAGCGCAAATCCGATCAGGGTAGTAGTGGGAGGAAGTCCCTCTGTAAAGAACGCGAACACCACGGGGATCAGTGCGGCGAACAACGCAGATACCGGTGCTGCAATCGTCATTTGCCCGTCGGCCAGGGCGCGATAGAGGAGGATCAGGCCGCCCAGTCCAAGCAGGCTTGCCAGCGCGGCCCACAGCATGTCTGTGAGTGGGGGAACCCTTTCGCCTGTGACAATTGCCAGCACGATAAACGGAATTAACCCCGAAAGCTCACCGAGAAAAAGAATGCGATATGGGCTGGTCCGTTTCGTTGCGAACCCGCCGATAAAATCCGCCGCGCCCCATGTGGCCGCGGATGCGATGCCATAAATGATGGACAGCAAATTGTGACTCCTGATGTGCGTATTGGAAGATTATACAGATTGTTCAGATTTTCTGTTTTAAATTTTCCCCGCTGCTTTCGCCCGATCCAGAACCTTTCTTGCATTCTTCAGCAAGGGCATGTCGATCATCTTGCCATCGAGCGCGTACGCTCCCCTGCCTTCGCGTTGACTGGTCTCAAACGTCTCAACGATTCTCCTGGCATAGTCCAATTCGTCATCCGATGGAGTGAATGCCGCCTGTACAGCCTTGACCTGGTTCGGGTGAATGATCTGTTTCCCGCTGAAGCCGAATCCTGCTCCCTGCTCCGCTTCGACGCGCAGACCATCCTCGTCATGGAAGTCGATGAAGACCATGTCAATGGCCTGCAAGTCGTTCGCCGCGCAGGCAGTGATGACCGCCTGCCGCGCATACAACACCTCCGTCGCTTCCTTCGTGCGCCTCGCGCCAATGGATGCAGCGTAATCCTCGGCGCCGAAGATGATCGCTTCGAGCCGCCTGTCCGCTTCTGCGATTTTCCTGAGATTCAAAATTCCCTTTGCGGTCTCCACACCCACCAGCAGGCGAAGACTTCCAATACGTTTATTGCTGGATAATTCATACGTTTCGATATGATCGCTGACCCACTTCACCTGATCAGCAGATTCGATCTTCGGTACCACGATTGTGTCTGGTTCCGTTGCCAGCGCGGCGGCGAGATCATACGATTCCAGTCCAGACCCAATGCTGTTGATGCGGATACAGCGTTCCGAGTCGCCGAAGTCCAGGTCCTTCATCGCCTGCGCAATGACGGCGCGGGCTTCCACTTTGCGCGTGACCGCCACGCCGTCCTCCATATCCATGCAGATACAGTCCACGCCCAAGGTTGTGGATTTTTCAATCTTGCGGCGGTCGTCGCCTGGCATGTACAGTAATGCACGTCTTGAGTGCATAGTTATATCCTCGAAAATCTATAGGGATTTAATGAAAATATATAGTCTGAATAATAAGTTACGTTGGTCTGACGCAAACAATCTAATAGGAATATGTTGCTTTTCAGGAATAGTTCTAAAGTAGGTAAATATTCCTCCTTTAATGGCAGAATACTCTCCCGAAAAGCAGGGGCTATTGATTGAATTAATTGTTCATCAAATCTATACCAGTCTTCTTCCGTGGCAAATGTCTTTGGGAAACCCAACTCTGTGATACTCCTAATAAAGTCATTTATAAAGTTTGGTCTAAAATCTAACACAATTCTAAGTGATAAACCAATAAGCAGATTTGATTCGATTGCATGTCCAATATTTTGTTTAGATTGTTGTGTTAGCTCTTCGTCAAATTTCTTTAATTGTTCACGCAAATTAATACGTATGACATCAAAATCAATAAAAGCAGATTTATTAGAGTCTTCGATGTATATGTCAGTTTGGTAAGATTGCTTTACGGCAAGCTTTATTGCTTTATTAATCTTCTCTCTATTGTTTCTTTCATTGCTTAAACCCATAATAAGCAACTCAGCCATACTTGTTGCACTCTCGATAGAAATCGCGGACTCATCAAGATTAAGATATTTGAGTAGTCTGTGAGCAATGCGTGAAGGACGCTTATTCGCTGAATTTCGAACAATATGAACTATTCTACTTATGACAATTGCTAAAGAAATAGTTCTCATGCGAGATGTAATTATGTCATCATTTCCTTGTGAAACGGCAAGCCCATCAATTTTCTTGAGGGTTTCAACTAATGTTTTATGTTTCTTAATTGGCTCGCGAATATGTGTCACAAATCTTTTGATAAAAGGGTCGGGTATTAACATTAGACCAGCGACAAGTGGAAAGACTTCTCTCCAACGTGAGTTGTATAAATTTTGAAACAAATCATCTAATAGACTTGGCTGCGCTTCTAAATGATCATTAATATATTGCGCTGTAAAATACTCCTGGAATGTTAGGTGTGAAAAGGTGTATACACATCGAGCTCGTTGCGCTAAGAGCCCATGTTGTATTTCTATTGCCGTTAATATGTTTTCACTTTCAACAGCTGATGTGGCAATGGTTGCAGAACCCGCCTCAATTTTCTTCTCAATATCATCCTGTTCAAAAAAAATTTTGTTTTCTAGAGAATAACTGTATGCTAGAAAAGAGAGAAGTTTCTTTTCAAAGGCGGGGGAAAAACCCATTATTTTGTCTCTTTGCACTCCTCTCTCTTTGTCCCATCTCTTTATTAATGCGTCAGTTGCTTCTTTATATACAATCCCTCTTTTTGACGGAAAGCGAAGTGTTTCTTCAAATACCAAACATAGCATTCCAAGTAAGAGCGGATTATGTGAAAGTTCTTTCAAGTTTTGATGTTCTTCTTTAGCAAGTTCGGTTAGAAAATCTGTCGATTTGCTTGAATTGTTGCTGAACCATTTTTTAACAAAAATACTGACTTGATAGTCAGTTAGATCTGCAATTTCTACATAAGTAAACCCATCAAACTTATAGTCGTTAGCTGCGTTCCGACAGGTGATCATGAATTGATTGTCGGGATAATGTTTAATAAGATTCTCGAGTTCATAAATCAGTTGTCCCCGTTGCCCTCCCTGTTCACTCACCTCGTCAAGTCCATCAAATAAAAGTAGGAGTTTTCCTTTTTCCAATAATAATTCGATAAATTTTCCAGCTTCCGGGAAGCCACATATATCAAATTGCTCAACCATAAAACCAAACAAATTTTTTTGACTGTATGCCCAGTTGTTAAATGAGATAAGTACTGGCACCTTATCGATTTTTTCTTCTGCTGCTAGAGATGATAAGTATTTCAGAAAAGTTGTCTTCCCCGCTCCTGGTTTTCCAAGGACGAATAAGCGGTCATACTGATTTGCGATAAGTAATGCTTCTGAACGGTTGCCTTGATTATAAAACCCCATTGTTTCATCAAAATTTGATTCGAGATATTCAATCCCATATCTACGATACGCTTCTGGTTTCTCAAGAATAAAGAGATCAACATAATAATCATCTAAAGGTACAGTTTCAAACTTATACAATACCCGCATAGTTGAGTACAGTTCTCTTACTCTGTTTTGATACTTTTGTTTAGCTTTATTAAACTTGAACTTGTTCCATTTTGCGCCAACGCCCAACTTAATGACTTCTTGCCCAACTTCTTTCCCGACTTCTTTAACTATATCACTCCAAAACCATGCACCTATGTTTGCCACCACTGCGACGAGTTTGGGATCGATTTCCATGGGTCTAACCTTTCTTCAAAAACATTGCCGTCCTCTCGAACTCTACCACAATTGTACCGTCTGGTTTCTTCCCCCAGCATTTGATCCTCACAATCCCCACATCCGGGCGCGACCTGGACTCACGCTTCTCGATGATCTCACTTTCGGCATAGATCGTATCCCCGTGAAAGACAGGATTGGGATGCACGACCTTGTCGTATCCGAGATTGGCGATGATCGTGCCTTCGGTGAGCTCGGATACCGTCAAGCCGACAACCAGGCCGAGCGTGTAGAGACCATTCACCAGACGCTGACCAAACTCCGTTTTCGACGCGTAATCCTCGTTGACGTGCAATGGCTGGCTGTTCATCGTCAGCGCGGAAAAGAGGACATTATCCATCTCGGTGACGGTACGACCCAGCGCGTGTTTGAATTTCATTCCAACTTCGAGTTCGTCAAAATATTTCCCTGGCATGATGATCCCTTTCGTTGAACCACGGAGCCACGAAGGCACGGAGAAAACCTTTCAAAAATCATCCGTGGCTCAGTGTCTCCGTGGTTAATCAGTCGTCAATCTCGATCAACATCTGTTCCCGTTCCACTGTTTGTCCCTGTTTGACCCGTAATTTCTTCACCACACCATCCTGCCTGGACTGAATTCTGATCTCCATTTTCATCGCCTCCAGCACCATCAGTGTTTGACCCTTGGTCACCGCGTCGCCTTCGCTGACGTTCACCGCGCGGACCTGCCCTGGCATGGGCGCGGTCAGTTCACCTGCGGCGTGGTGATGTCCGTGTGTGCGGCGTTGCGCACCCAATGATGTAGTCAACACAAAGGTCTGGCCGTTGATTGTTACCCAGCGTTTTGAATTATCAGAGGAGACGTAGGCAGTGACGCGTTTGCCGTCGATGAGTAAGTCCAATTTTCCGCTTTCCGAATGGAGCACTTCAGCGTGAATGGTTTTGCCTCCCAATGTCAATACAAACATTTTTCCATTGGACGATATATCAAGGGTAGTGTCGTTGAAGTTCAGTTTCATTCGTTGCGAAACCCACTTGCCGCTTTCCACGGACTGAATGGATCAACTTCATTTTCGATTTTTGATTGATGATTTACGATTGTTAAATCTGCCAATGAAGCAGCAATTAGGAATTCAAATGAAGGCTCGGCAGGTGGAGTCCAGTTGAAGGTAGTTTCCACCCAGCGCGTGGTGACCCGTCCATTTGTGAAATCGGGGTGAGATAGGACGGCTTGAAGGAAATCAATATTGGTCACAACCCCATGAACTACAAAGTCCTTCAACGCAGCTTGCACCCGTTGAATGGCGGAGGGGCGATCCTCAGCGTGGACGATCAACTTTGCCAGAAGGGGATCATAGAAATGCGTCACGTCACTGCCAGCGGTAAAACCCGAATCGACGCGGATGCCCGGTCCGCGCGGTTCGATGAATTGCAGGAGCTTGCCTGTGCTGGGTAAAAATCCGTTGGCGGGGTCTTCGGCATAGACTCGGCACTCGATGGCGTGTCCGCGTTGGGTGAAGTGGGACTGTGGAAACGGGAATCGTTCGCCTGCCGCAACGCGTATCTGCCAGTGGACGAGGTCGAGCCCTGTAACGAGTTCGGTGACCGGATGCTCGACCTGCAGTCTTGTATTCATTTCAAGAAAGAAGAAGGAGGAAAGATCGGGGTCGAAGATGAATTCGACGGTTCCTGCATTGTAATACCCTACTGCCTTGGCTGCCTTGACAGCGGCTTCCCCCATTTGTTCACGTAATTCAGGAGTCAGCAACGGAGAGGGAGTCTCTTCGATGATCTTTTGATGTCTGCGCTGCACAGAGCATTCACGTTCAAACAAATGGA
>JANMSY010000676.1:0-7154 GCA_031389865.1 Anaerolineales bacterium
AACTCTTGTTCGTGCTTATGCGCAAATCAATCGTGTTCAAGCTACTGCCCTGCCTATTGTTCGAGGCGTGCGAGTTGGTGGAGATAGAAAAGTTTTTGATGAATTAGAGTCAGCGATACCAAATTCAAAAATTATTATTACCGGCAACGTGGCAAATAATGATCTTCCTTCGTATTATTCATGAATGGATGTATTCGACCATCCATCAATTCGAGATGGGATGCCAAATGCATTACTCGAAGCAATGGCATGTGAAAAGGCTGCCATTGCGACATCTGTGGGAGGAATTCCGGAGGTGGTGATGAATTGTGATCATGGGATCCTTGTCCCTGCGAATGATGCGGGTGCACTGTCAAATGCGATCAGCCATCTATTTGAAAACGAATCACTTCGAAGGAAGCTTGGCGGTATAGCCCGCCAGACAATTATGGCTACACTTACTCCACAACTGGAACTGGAGGAAGATCTCAAAATCTATCGTACATTGGGATTGAACTCTTAATTGTCATACTCATTCCATGTTAATTTCACTGTATTCAAAACGGGTATACTATTTGAACTAGAGGTGATAAATGATGAATCCTTTTGAATCTACTGGCAAAGTAAAAGCATCCCTCAACACACAAAAATATATCGCTTCAGATGAGATCTCAACCATTGTATTTCTGGCTCAAAAGCTGGGCAAGCCATTACTCACTGAAGGACCTGCCGGTGTCGGTAAAACTGAGCTTGCCAAAGCCATCGCAGGCGCCACGGGTCGTGAACTTATCCGCTTGCAGTGTTACGAAGGGCTTGATGAATCCAAGGCACTCTACGAGTGGGAATATTCGAAACAACTGCTGTACACACAACTTCTACGTGACAAATTGAATGACACACTTGGCAAGGCGGAAACCCTTGCTGAAGCGGCGGATAAACTTGCAGCCGAGGAGGATGTCTTTTTCTCCAACCGGTTCCTACTGCAGCGTCCATTATTGAAAGCTATCTTGAGTGATAAACCAACAGTCTTGCTGATTGATGAAATTGACCGTGCAGACGCGGAGTTTGAAGCCTTTCTATTGGAAATATTAAGTGACTTTCAGGTGTCTGTCCCTGAGTTGGGAACGCTCTGCGCAAAACATAAACCATTCGTTGTGTTGACATCCAATAACACACGTGAACTTTCCGAAGCGCTGAAACGGCGCTGTCTATATCTCTTCATTGATTATCCCAGTGTCCAGGAGGAACTGGCTGTTGTGCGCTTGAAAGTTCCGGATTTGAACCCAAAACTTGCCCAACAGGCCGTTGAATTTGTACAGAGACTGCGTAACGCAGAGATGCGCAAGTCGCCATCGATCAGCGAAACATTGGACTGGGCCAACGCGCTCGTCGCGCTCAATGCCAAGAGTCTGGACAAGGCAACGTTGGAAGATACCCTTTCAGTGCTCGTTAAACACGAGGCAGATCTGCAGAAGGCGCGCAGGCAGTTGATCGCCCCCGCGCAAACAAGAGGCAAACCGGATGAGTTCGGAAGGTTTTCAGGAAATTGATTTTGTAAAAGATGGAAGCTTACTGCGAAGAACTTTATAGATTTCCAGGTTTTCTTGACATGTGTAGCAGTTTAAAAAGGAAGGAATTATGGAATCCCGCATTTTACAGTTAATAGCCGCGCTGCGCGCGAGCGGGGTGCGCATATCACTGGCTGAATCTGCAGAGGCCTTCTCTGCAGTGGATTTGATGGGGATACAACACCGTGAGCATTTCAGGTTATCCCTGCGTGCAACGTTGATCAAAGACGTTCGCGACATCCCCGTTTTCGACAAACTTTTTCCCCTTTTCTTCGGCTCGGGCCAGCCGCCCATGATGGGCGGCAACCCGACAGACGACATGACTCCCGAAGAGGCGCAAATGTTCGCGGACGCACTGCGCCAGTTTGCCGAGAGTCTTCGTCAGCGAATGGAACGCCTGATGAACGGCGAAAAGCTGTCCAAAGAGGAACTGGAATCGCTGGGTCAGATGGTGGATCTACATCAAACGGACGATCTCCGTCATAAGGAGTGGATGGCGCAGCGTATGATGCGTGCACTGGCGTTCCCGGAAGTCCAGGAAGCAATGCGTCAGTTAATGGAACAACTCCAGCAGATGGGCCTGAGCAGGGAACGTATCGAGCAGATACGCGGGCAGATCCAGCAGAACATGCAAGGGCTTGAACAACAGATCCAGCAATATGCGGGCGAACGTATAGCAGAAAACCTAAGCCAGCAACCCCCCTCTGAAAATCTGGATAACCTGATGAACCGTCCGTTCCACGCGTTAACGGATGCCGATAAAAAGATTTTGCAGCATGAAGTGAAGCGGCTTGCCACTGCTCTAAAAACAAGGATTGCGCTTCGGCAAAAACGCGCAAAGAGCGGACAGCTCGATCCAAAGGCCACCATTCGTTCCAATCTTAAACATCATGGCGTGCCCATGGAGATCCATTACCGCGACAAAACACGCAAACCCAGGATCGTCGTGATTTGCGATATCAGTACATCCATGAGATTTTGCTCCGAGTTGATGTTGAGTTTTCTTTTTGCGCTGCAGGGACAGGTGAGCAAGACTCAAGCCTTCGCCTTCATTGATCACCTCGAATATATTTCAGAGGACTTCAACGGCTCGAATGCGGACGAAGCGATTACATCTGTTTTGTCGCGCATGCCCAGCGGACACTACAACACTGATCTGGGCTGGTCATTGAATAATTTCAACGAAGAATTCATGAGCGCTCTCAACGGGCAGACGACCCTCATCCTGGTCGGCGATGGACGCAACAACTATAACGATCCACGTGTGGACATTTTTTCGACGATGAGCCGCCGTGCCACCCGGACCATCTGGCTAAATCCAGAGCCCCCTCACCTTTGGCACGGCGATAGCGACATGTTGAAGTACGCACCCCTATGTAACAATGTTTTGAAGGTGAGTAATCTGCGGGAACTTGCAGAAGCAGTGGATCAATTACTTACGACCTGATACTTGTCAGCATCAATAACGTCGGCATTCCAATCCAGTCCATTCGACAAAATCTGCATAACCCTGGCTGTAGGACAGCCAGGGCATTGGCATGAGGTAATTATCCTTCGCGCCAGAGGCATGCCCGGGGCAAACTGGGGTTGCCGCCCTGTGGCTAGGTTAGTTCTTGGTGCAAAACTCTCAAGATCAGCCTTGCGAAGGTTTTCAGCAAGCGCCGAAGCACCTTAAGACCAACCTCCGCAAGGCTTTTGCACCAGAAACTAGGTTACAGGCGGGTTTGTACAGAAAAACAGGCGTATAATGTGCCAAGTTTCGCATAAAGGCAACACAAACAAACTGGAACTTGGAAAAACCCGTATGGCAAAGATCATGGTCGTGGAAGACGATAAACAGGCATCCACCTTCCTCGCGGAAGTTCTCTTAATGGAAGGTCATGCTCCCATTGTAGTGAACGAGAGTTCGAAGGCCATGGCGATGGCAGATGCCACCTTCCCAGACGTATTTCTTCTTGATCTCATGATGCCCGAACCTGATGGGTTCAAGCTGTGCAGGATGTTACGCCAAAACCCAAATTTCATTGCAACACCCATAATCATCGTGACCGCGCTGGATGACACGGACAGTAGAATAGTAGCCTTTGGTGCAGGGGCAAATGACTATCTTGTAAAACCTTTCCACATAAACGAACTGACATTAAAGATAAAGGCTTTGCTGGATAAATGAACGTGTAACATCCCGAAGGCTTGCAGGAAATGAAAGTCCATATTCAAGGATTGCGTCAGTTACTCAAGTAGTGCGCAGGCACACCCATCACAGCCATCCAGGAAATCGGTATGACAAAGATCATGGTAGTAGACGACGATAAAGGTGCAACGGCACTATTTGAACAGGTACTTCTTATGGCGGGTTATGAATCCATTGTAGTCAATGAGAGTTCGAAGGCGGTGGAACTGGCAGTTTCCACAAATCCCCATCTATTTTTAATTGATCTGATGATGCCCGAACCTGATGGTTTTAGGTTATGCCGGATGTTGCGCGCACAACCTATGTTCAGGCGCACCCCGCTTGTCATTGTCACCGCGCTGAATGATCTGGATAGCAGACTTGTGGCCATGGGCGCAGGAGCAAGTGGCTACCTCACAAAACCCTTTCATATCCATCAGCTGCTGTCGATCATCGAAGAACACCTCCCGAAACAGTCTTAGAGAGTGTTTCTTAAGTATGTTGAAGTCTCGCCAGGATGCCTTTCAAGCCGTTTTCAGCCACGAATTTCACGGATTGACACGAATGTTGCCCATCGAATGTCAAACCTTCGTGTTCGTTGTGTCCTTTGTGGTGAGTTAAGAAACACTTTCTTTGGGTTACAGGCCGCATATGTCCAACTACGCGATTGAAACTGATCAACTGACCAAACGCTTCAGCAATGTACTTGCAGTCGACTCAGTCAACTTGCGCGTAAAGCAGGGCGAGATCTACGGCTTCCTCGGTCTCAACGGCGCGGGCAAGACCACGACCATCCGCGCGTTGTTGGGGATGATCCGCCCGAGCCAGGGAAATGTCAAAGTACTGGGGCAGGCTCTCGGTCCAGATGGACGCGGGCCGTGGGCGCGCGTGGGGCATCTCGTGGAGACTCCATCTGCGTATCCGGAATTATCCGTCCGCGAAAATCTGGAAATTGCCAGGCGCCTGCACGGGATATCGGGCCCTGACTCGATCTCGCGCGTCATCGAGGGCCTTGCGCTCGATTCCTACGCGGACCGAAAGGCGGGCACGCTTTCGATGGGCAATCTCCAACGCCTGGGGCTGGCGCGCGCGTTATTGCATGAACCCGAGCTTTTGATCCTCGACGAACCCGCCAATGGGCTTGACCCGGCAGGCGTGGTAGAGATCCGTGAATTGCTCGCCACCCTGGCACGTGAAAAAGGAGTGACCATCTGCATGTCGAGTCACATCCTGACCGAGGTGGATAGACTGGCCACGCGCATTGGAATTATTCACAAAGGAAAATTGATCGAGGAATTGGATACTGACAAACTTGAACGACTGCGCGCCAGGCGGCTGGAAGTGCAGACGCGCAATCTCGAAGCAGCGCAGATGAGCCTTCAAAGCGCCGGTTATAAATTTGTACTGAAAAATGAAATGATCGTGATTGATATAGAATATGCAATTGAACATCCCGATGACATTGCCCGCATCCTGGTCAACGCAGGCACCCCACCCACCCGACTCGTGGTGGAGCAACAGAATCTTGAGGAACATTTTCTACAATTGACAAACGATACGCCATTGCGAGTGAACGATGGCGAGCAAAGCAATCTGCCGCTTGCAGAGGAGGCAAAGCTATGAACTTGTTCTCTTCTGCCATTTGGGCTGAGGCTTTAAAGATGCGTCGTTCAAAAGTCCCGCTCCTCACCGCGATCGGATTTTCCATCGCTCCACTGGTTGGCGGTCTATTCATGGTCATCCTGAAGGATCCCGAGGCGGCGCGTTCGATGGGGTTGATCAGCACCAAAGCCCAGTTAGTGGGCGGTACGGCTGATTGGGTCACATTCTTTGGTTTCATTGCCCAGGCAGCCGCAATCGGTGGCGCTCTTGTGTTCGCGATTGTCACGGCCTGGGTCTTTGGACGCGAATTCTCTGATCATACTGCCAAGGAATTACTTGCCCTGCCCACTTCACGCGAGGCGATTATTGGTGCCAAGTTTATTGTTATCGCCGCCTGGACGACTCTTTTGAGCTTATTCATCTTCTTATTGGGTCTCATTGTCGGTTCTCTCGTTGACATTCCCGGTTGGTCAACAACACTGCTCCGCACCGCGTACGGTGATGTGATGGGCTCTGCCCTGCTGACGATCGCTCTCCTGCCTTTTGTTGCACTGCTAGCCAGTGCAGGGCGCGGTTATCTGCCAGCGTTCGGCTGGACACTTCTCAGCGTCTTTCTTGCCCAAATTGCAGCAGCCACCGGCTGGGGCGATTGGTTCCCCTGGTCCGTCCCTGCCCTTTTCAGCGGAGCGGCAGGTCGGCGCGCGGATTTGATGGGAACGCACAGCTATATCATTGTGATTCTGGCGAGTCTGATCGGTCTCGCCGCAACGTTTTACTGGTGGCGCAATGCTGACCAGACGCGCTAAATGACGTGATACAATTCATCCAGAAGAGCCACGGGTTCTACCCGTGGCTCTATTTTTTTTAGGAAATGAAACAACATGCAGCTACTGAAGAAGTTTGACACCCAAGCCATCATATTCGACAAGGATGGAACACTTATTGACTTCGACTTCATGTGGGGCACCTGGACGCTTCAACTCGCGTACAGGTTACAGGCTTCGGTTAACTTGGATGTTCGTAAAGCCTTGTGTGACGCATATGGATATGACATTGCGCGCCGCAAAATTCTTCCCGATGGAAAACTGACCTGCACGCCCATGTGGAAGCTGCGCGAATTGATGGTGGAGGTCGCGGAATTAGCTGGTCTTTCGGAAGACCAGGCTCAATGCGCGATAGAGGCAGCATGGTTCGTCCCTGACCCTGTCACACTGGCGAAACCGTTTACCAATCTTTACAAACTTTTCAAGAACATCCATGAACGCGGAATCAAGATCGCCATCGCCACAACGGATGATCGCAAGCCTACCGAAGCCATGCTGTACGCCTTTGGCGTGAGCCATTTAATTACCACCATGGTCTGTGCCGACGACGGTATTCAAGCCAAGCCTGCGCCCGATATGGTCACAACGATCTGCGCGCGCATGCATATTGACCCGCGCAAAGCGATTGTCATCGGTGACACAGTTGCCGATCTACAAATGGGTCGCTCGGCAGGAGCAGGTCGAGTCATCGGCGTATTATCCGGTGTCGGCTTATTGGAGCATCTCACACCGCTTGCCGATATCCTGATCGACACTGTGGATTCTCTTCAGGATAGTTTCACCATCAGCGAACACCTCGAAAGACATTTACCCGAAATATCAGACAGGCCTGCTGGCTTGAATCCAGATCCCGCGTATTGATAACCCCCTGATAACTCGCGGTACACTTGGTAAATGTCTTCGCTCGCTGAAGTTGCCGCCCACATCGGCATCATGCACCATGAAGTAGTCATCAAACGGAAGTGGCTAACAGACGAACAATTCCTTGACCTGCCTGGCGCGACCCATCTA